>CAYSVE010000333.1:0-6717 GCA_964434365.1 uncultured Anaerolineaceae bacterium
TGATCGAGACCGTATTCTCGTATCCAGGGCTGGGGCGTTTGATCTTCGAGGCAGTGAGCGGGCGCGACTACCCCGTTATGCAGGCGTCGTTCCTGCTGTTTACGTTCGCTGTTTTATTTTCTAACATCGTGGCAGACTGGCTGTATCCTCATCTGGATCCGCGCGTTAGGGTTAAATGATCGCAAAAGCGAGAATGACAGCGCTAAAGTGCTTTGGGAAAGATGCCTTCCGTGAGGGAAACCAGTGTTTGCGCTGGCAAATATGGCTTTTTTGCGTCACATAGCTTATTCAAATTGCTTCACGAAATAATAAGCCACTTTCGAGCGAGTACATACTTCATCAGCTCTAGCAAAACATCAAACCGTTCGTTTTGGTCGAGTTGCTATCTATCATTTGATCGTCAGACACCCTTAGTCATCTTATGGAAAGGTCTTATTCATGCGTGTTTTAATGCTTGCCAGCTTCGGGCTGGAAATCGTGGAGTGTGGCGGCACACTGGCGCTGCACGCACAGGCCGGTGATTACGTGCATGCGGCGGTATTGCTCAGTCGTCCAGAAAGCCGTCCACAGGTCAAAGAAGCATCGGAAATCCTGGGCATCAACACCGACAATGTAGAGTTCCTGCACTTCCCCTATGGCGGTTGGGAACTGGATGTGGAATCGAAGCAGAAGATCGTGGAACTGGTGCGGCGCGTTAAGCCAGACATTGTTATCACGCAGGATCCCCACCATGCTCAGCATGATCTTGATCCCGATCGCCGCCTGATTGCGCTGCTGTACACCGAGTCTTTTGCCCTAGCCGGGCGCGCGTGGCATATTGAGGAATGTGGCGGCCATGCGCCACACCGTGTGGGCACCATCTACTACATGACGCCAGAACACGCCAACTGCGTTGTCGAAATCAGTACCACGTGGGCGCTCAAAAAGCAGGCGCTGGGTGTGCTGGGATCGCAAATGGCCTTCAGTGCAGAGTACACAGAACAGAAAACCGACGCCGACACCCTGCGCTATGTTGTCCCGGAGTATGACGACATCCACGAGGACAAAGTCGCACTGGGGCTGGCACTGCATACCCGCTACGAGCACGCAATTGCCCTCGTGAATGGCCTCGCAGGGCACTCTGGTGCCATCATGGGTGAGGCGTACCGCCGCGAGGGTGTGTTCGTTCTGGAGCGTTTGCAAGGTTAGCTCATGTCCACTCGTACGGTAACCGAAGCGCAAGCGCCCGCTGCACTCGACTGGGCGCGACAGCCCGCTGTGTGGCGGCTTCGGTTTACTACAGCGCACATCGTAGGGGGTATCGGCGTTTTGCTGGTGTTTGGGCTGGTTTTTACGGCCGTATTTGCCGCCCAGCTTGCCCCCTACGATCCAACGGAGCGTGTCGGACGTCCGTTTTCACCGCCGTCGTCCGAGCATCTGCTGGGCACAAACGACATCGGGCAGGATATTTTGAGTGAGCTGATCTTCGGTGCGCGGATTTCGCTGCTAGTGGGTGTTACTGCCGGGCTGATTACGGTTGTCATTGGCACTACCATCGGCATCATGGCCGGGTACTTCCCTCGGCTGGGTGCGCTACTCATGCGCCTGACAGATGTGATTCTGGTACTCCCGTTCCTACCGCTGTTGATTATTCTGGCAGCATACCTGGGGCGGAGCCTGTACAACACGGTGCTCATTATCGGCTTGCTCGTGTGGGCCAGTACGGCGCGGCTCATCCGGTCGCAGGTGCTCGTAATTGCAAAGCAGGACTATGTGCTGGCTGCCCGCAGTTTAGGCGCACGTCACCAGCACATCATCGTGCAGCATGTACTGCCCCAGGTCATGCTGCTAGCGGTGGGCGAATTCGTGCAGATTACCGGCCAGGCTATCCTACTGGAGGCTTCGCTGGCTTTCCTCGGCCTCGGTGATCCGCTGGCGAAAAGCTGGGGCACAGTCCTTTATTGGGCACAGGTGCGTGGGGCGTTCCTCTCGCCAGCGTGGGTGTGGTGGGTGCTGCCACCGGGGCTACTCATCAGCTTTTCCACGCTAGGCTTCGCGCTGATCGGCTTTGCCCTTGAGCAAGTACTCAATCCACGATTACGCCAGCGCTAAGGCCATACAGGGTAGGCAAGGTTGCTGCTGCGATGGATGGCCGGGTCCGTTATGCAGGCTACTGCGCTGCGACGTGCTCCTGCCAGTAGTGAGTGGTTTTGGCAACCACAGTAATCACGTTCTTGATCTCTTTCTCCAGCCGGTAATCTGGCCCGGCAGGGAAGAAAAGCACAGTGCCCTCGCGGCGCACCATGATGTTTTCTACGACAATGGCGCGCAGCAACCACAGCGCCATATCCTCGCTGTCACAGGCCAGTCCGATCCAGCCGGGGGTCTCGCTTGCCACCGTCTCTAGCCCGGTCACCATTTCGAGGCCGCGTTGCAATTCTGCGAGGGTTTGCTGATAGTCTTCAGCATTGGCCAATACCCGAGCCGGGTCTACGGGTTCTAGCAATTTACTACGATGCGGTGGGCCACCGGCCAGCGCCAGGTCACAGAAATCGGTCCAAATCTCGTTCCATGCCACGCTGCCATCGTCCGCATATTTCAGGCCGACCGCAGCCATCGGGGCCGCACTCGGGACGCTATCGAGGTAGCGTGGTGGCAAGAGGTTCACCAACCCGGCACTGCCCCCAGCCTGCGGCTGGTATTCATAGGCCGGGTCTACATGGACGTTGACCGTCTCGAGATGCGGTACGGCCTGGTGCAGTACCTTTTTAACGTTTTCGGCGATGGTATGGGCTTCGACAAGGGAGAGGCTATCTTCCACCACAATCGTCATCTCGGAGTAGAGCCGGTGCCCGACCCAATGTGCCCGCAGCTCTGCGATTCTTTCGACACGGTTGACCTCACTGGCAAAATGTTCCATCCGGTTGATGAGGCCCGGGTCTACCGCATCCATCATGCGGTACCACACCGCCCTGGTAGCGTTCCAGGTAATGCCGATAATCGCCATGGCGATGATGATGCCCACAATGGGATCGAGAATAGGCACGCCGATCAGTGTTCCGAACACGGCAATCAATACCGCTAACGATGTTAATCCATCAACACGGGCGTGCTGCCCGTCGGCAATCATCGCGTCGGAGCCGATCCGTTTTCCGACGTTGATCTGCATCACAGCGACCAATTCATTACCGACGAACCCGATAAGAGCTGCCGCCGCGACCCATGGCAGGTTCGTCAGTGCCACTGGGTTGAGGAGCTTTTGGAACGATTCGTACAGGATGTAGCCTGCACTGAAGCCAATTGAAACCACAATCAACACCCCGGCGAGGTCTTCCGCGCGCCCGAAGCCATAGGTGTAGCGCCGGGTCGCTGCACGCCGTGCGAGGTAAAACGCAATCAGCAGCGGGATCGAATTCAGTGCGTCCCCCAGGTTGTGAACGGTATCTGCCAGTAGGGCGATGCTGTTGCTGGCGAGGTAGATCATGATCTGAAGAACGGTGGTGATCCCCAGTACAAGTAGTGCCAGCCACACGGTGCGAATACCGAGGTCGTTGTCGTGCAGGGCATGGTCCCCTGCCAGTGAGGTATAGCCGTGGTCGTGGTCGTGACCGAAACCGGGCAGATGCAGGGCAGCACCAATTGTACCGATCATGCCGCCGTGGTGGTGGTGATCGCCGTGCGAATGCGTGTGACTCATGCAATAGCTCCTTCCAGAGGGGGAATATTTTGAATGAGAATATCAAAAGATTGGTTGCAACGTCCTTAATGCAAAAATTCGCAGTAAGTGGATCAAGTACAGCGCATCCCTGCGCATACAGGTGGAGTACAATTTCAGCATTGGCGCCGTGAATGCCGATAGACGATATGGGAGACAAAGGCATGAGGATCGCTGCTGATGAGTCATGAAAATCAGGATTATTCGAACATACTACGATCTCATGGGTATCGAGTGACGCCCCAGCGGTTGATCGTGTTGGATGCTGTGTGTGAAATTTCGGGGCATGCCACGTTGGCCGATATTCATGCGAAGGTCATCGAACTTGACTCTCGGATTGACCTGTCCACCATTTATCGTGCGCTGGATGTGTGGTGTGCCGTGGGCTTGATGGTAGAGTCTGAGATTGGTGATGAGGGCAAAGTATACAAAATTTCAGGAGAATCCAATCACCATCATCTAGTCTGCCAGTCCTGTGGCGTGGTCATCACGATATCTGGCGCGGAACTGGATGCGATGGTTTCAGAAATCCATACCCAGTATGATTTTCAGGTCAATGTCGATCACCTGACATTGCAGGGGAAATGCAGTCGCTGCCAGATGACCGGCGCGAATGACCAAAAGTAAACTGGGGCGTGGTGAAAGTCACGCTTGGTCCTGCGTGGGCGATGCGGGCAGGATGTGAAGATCGGGGTCCCACACCGAGGACACAATCAATTACGTTAGGGCGGGGCTGGGGAGGCTTGCTCGCGGTCGGCGATCAGCACCGTGTACAGGCTGCCTTGCTGACGTATTTCCTCCACAGATTGAATGTAGATGATGTGACACCAACCGCAAGGCCAACGAACTACCAACCCGTAATATGCTCTGGGGTGGGAGTGTCGTCTTAGTTAGTCACGTTGTGGAAACGAGATTCTCTGGGTGAATTTGAGGGTATGAACCGCCAGATAATGTTCGAGTTGAGTTCGACAGAGGCCACCCGCGCAACCGCCATCGTCGAGCAACACATTAGCCGGCTTGAGGGCGCGGTGAATATCGAGTTGTCACACCGCACTGCCGCAGGCGGATCGATGGTGAGGAAGATAGGCCCATGGGATACATCGCTGCGCCTTTTGGGTAATTGGGTTTGGTCGGGTGGTTGTCGGGCAACCGTCGATTTGTTACAGGCGTAAAACCAGATGCCCCCGACTGCCCCCGCATTTTGCGGGGTTTTATCCCACGAATTCGCACGGGTTACCCACATTTCGACGCTTCGGAGGCGATACGTTGTCCTATCGCCTCCAACATGATATGAACGGATGCCTGCGGGGTTAGCTGACCATCGCTTCGGCATTTGGCATATCGAGGCCGGGCTTCGGTTGGGTGCTGCGCACGCCGCGTATCAGTAGCCATAGGCTAACAGTCAGTTCGACAGGCAGTGCGACGGCAACCAGCACAGTCGCGAGAACCGGGGCAACGGCGTCGTAGTTTGGCAGGGCGAATAGCGCGAGGCTGTCTGCGAAGTAGGTCAGTGAGGTTGCGATGAGCAGGAAACCCAACCAGCGCGGGAAGTAGCCCGAGGCGATGAACAAATAGCCCTGTGCCAGAATACTGAAGGCGAAGAACACAAGCGCGAGGCTGTACCCGATGCCGTGTGCCGTGAGGAACAGGTAGGCCAATGCCTGGGCGGTTTCTGCGCCCATCGCTGCGATGTACACCCCACCCGTGAGGAGTTGAAGCGCGATGAACAGCATTAGCAGGTTAAGGCCGAGCGTGGCCGCCTGCGCCAACCTGAACAGCGCCGCCAGCAACGATAACCCGGCATTTACGGGCCGCAGCAAGTAGTAGAACGCGACGCCTATCGCCACATCGGCCATAATCATGGCCAGGTCCGCGAGAATCGCTGAGCGGAACAACGCCTCCGAGTTAACGATGTTGGTAGCCGTGGCAGCGGCATCGCCGGTAACCATCAGGCTTGGGCGCACGGCCCCCGCGTAGATGCCACCGACGATGATAATCAGGTAGAGCACACCCGCGATGCGGGCGAGTGGGCGTAGGGACTCGATGTTCGTGGTGTTGGATGTGGTTGTGGCAGACATTGCTTCTCTCCTGGTCCTGTGGATGTAGGTTCGTCACATTTCGATTTCGCTTGACCGACCGTGTTGTGTTCGGTGGAGCTAAACGTAGCTTAGCCCGGGGGTGGTGTTGTTGTGACGACACCAAAGTGTTGTTGTGGGGTGTGGTTTGTGCGTTGTCGGCCATCCGCAGGAAGGACGAGGGCCATCTCATCGACCGTGCCATACCTCACACTTTCCCAGTCCATTTGTCAGGCTTTTTCGTGCCTACCCCACGGCCTCGTTACAATAAGATTTACGCATTTTGTCATCGATGTGGAATACAACAGCCTGCTCGCCTGGAGTCAACAAGTAGCGAAAATATGTTTCGATCGAGATTTGTGTTTGTAGCATTGGGGTCAGTTTGTATGGGGCTGGTTTTGTCGGCTTGCATGGACCTCGCCGGTGAACCCCAAATCGTGAGCACGATTCCGCCAGTGCCGACGGTTCCTGCGGCGATCTCTGCGCCGGAAACGCTGACGGTACCCGTTAGCCTGGCGCACGGCGCACAAATTTATGCCCAGAACTGTACCCGCTGCCACGGTGAAACGGGGGCGGGTGACGGCGAATTTGTGCAGAGTGGGCAAATTGCGAATATCTCCGACTTAACCGACCCGGCAACGATAGCCGATCAATCGTTACAAGATTGGTTCGACACGATCACGAACGGGCGCATCGACCTGCTGATGCCCCCCTGGCGCGACGCCCTCAGCGCCGATGAACGCTGGGCTGTGGCGCTGTATACCTACACCCTGTCTTATGACCGTGCGAGTGTCGAACGTGGCGACGCGCTGTATGTGGCCCAATGTGCCGACTGCCATGGTAACACCGGTAGCGGCAGCGATGCGGGCACGGCGTTGATCGGTTTGGTCGTCCCGACCGAAAACGAGCTTGCCGCCGCAATCGAGCGGCACCATACCGACCTTGAGC
>CAYSVE010000334.1:0-6716 GCA_964434365.1 uncultured Anaerolineaceae bacterium
CGTTTCGCCGGTCACGGTGTGCTACCGCACCAAACGGCTCAAGCCCTGTATCGGGTAGCCGTGCGAGTCCTCAGCGGCCAGGAACCGCTCCTGAACAACATCATGATGCCGCTACCGACCATCTCTCAAGATGAGTTGGGCGACTGGTACGAAGAATGCTTCACGCCCGATTCTGGTTCCTTGTTCCCCATCCCACCGGCAGATCGCATGGCGGATGACCTCATGGACCAGTACTTCGCCAATGGTGACGGCACGCCATTTTACAGCTACGATGATGTTCCAGGCTCCTGCGATGCCGAAGCTTAGGATCTCTTGATCGGTATTTGTGTCGGTCAGCTTTTGGGCTGACCGACCACCACCTTAGGGGAACGCATCATGTCTACCGACATCAGCCTTGAGGTCCGAGGCCTCTCCAAGCGGTTTGGCGAAACGCAAGCCCTGCTTAATGTCGATATCAGCTTCAAGCCAGGAACGTTTCACACGATCTTTGGTGAGAATGGATCGGGGAAAAGCACGCTCGTCAAAATCATTGCGGGGATCATAATTCCGGACAGCGGCACGATGAAAGTCGGGAACCAAGTCGTCACGCGCTATCATCCACGGGCAATGAAAGCACTCGGCATCATGTCGGTGATGCAGGAGGTGTTGGTCGCACCGAATCGTAGTATCCTTGAGAATATCTTCATTGGCTACGATGGCCTCTTTCGCCGAAACATCGCTCCGGCAGACCGCACGCCGCTCGCGCGGGAGGTCCTCGGGCAGATTACCCATACCGCGTTCGACCTAGATAGGCTCGTCAATGACATTCCACTGCCACAGCAGCAACTCGTTGTGATTGCCCGTGCACTGGTCAATCGGCCCAATATTCTACTTCTTGACGAGGCCACTGCTGCCTTGGATTTAGATGATCGAAAAATGTTGTTCGATGCGTTACGCAAGTTCTCGCAGGAGGGAAAGATGATCCTGTACATATCTCACCGTATGGATGAGGTGCTGGAGTTATCGGATGAGGTAACGGTGCTGCGTAGCGGCATAAAGGTAGACACATTACCCCGTGAGGCTGTTTCTAGCGATAAGTTACTGCATTTGGTGCAACCGCCGGAAGTCCTCGCAGAGGACCGCCATGACTGATCCCTCTCTGTTGGAAGCGCGGCAGGTCAAGATCGGCGCAGGTGCCCCACCCATAAACATGCAAGTCTGGGCGGGTGAAATTGTTGGTTTGATTGGCCTTGAAGGCCAGGGACAGGACGTCTTCCTGGAGACCCTTTGTGGTGTGCACAAACCGCAATCGGGAGAGGTTGTTGCACACACCGGCACGACCAGCCAGCCCAAACAAATTCAGTCTCTGCATGATGCGGTAAATGCGAACATCGCCTATTTGCCACGCAATCGCAAATCTCAGGGAATTTTCCCGGCACTGTCGGTATACGACAATTTCGCGCTAGCATCGGCTACGAAATTATCACAGTCTGGCATCATCAATCGGCGACGACATCGCCAACAGTTCCAAAAATATCAGGACAGACTGACTATCAAATTGGGCCGGACTTCGGACACGATTACAACCCTGAGTGGTGGCAACCAACAGAAGGTGCTGCTGGCACGCTGGTTGGCGACCAATCCACGTATTATGCTGCTCAATGATCCTACGCGTGGCGTCGACCTGCGGACACGATTGATAATTTACGATGTGTTCCGTGAGATTGTCGCGGAAGAACAAACGACGCTGGTTATATTGTCGACGGAGGTAGAGGAACTCCTAAATCTATGTGATCGAATCCTAGTCTTCCGAGATCAGCATATTTTTTGCGAACTGAAACACGACCAAATGACGATGTCCACCATCATTGCTAACATGTTCGGGAATGTGGCGCAATGACCACTGCAAATGCATCGACGGCAATCTCGTATCGGCTACGGTCGATTTTCGGTGAAGCACAATTTGCCGCGATCTTCTTTGTCATATTGTTGACTGTGAACATTTTCCTGACACCTGGTCGATTTGCGCCATCGGGAATAGGGGTGATGATTGGCTTGGCGGCTCCGCTTCTGCTTGCTGCTGCCGCTACCGTCCCACCGGTCCTGGGTGGCGGCGGGGGCATCGATATTTCGGTGGGGCCGTTTATGGGGTTGGTGAATGTGCTTATCGTGCAGGTGATGGTCATTAATCTGGAGATCACAACGCCATTTATTATTATCCCCTTCATTATCATTGTGGGGATGGCATCAGGGCTGTTGAATGGGTTTCTGGCGGTTGTCGTTCGCGTGCAGCCGATTGTGGCAACGCTAGGCACATACTTAATCTACAGTGGCCTTACCATTTACATCATGCCCGCACCAGGCGGAGCCGTTCCCGGCTGGATCCGCGGGCTTTCTGGCACGTTCAGCGCGGTGCCGATAATCGTTGTGCTGTTGGCGTGGTGGTGGCTCATACAACAGCCGTACTACCAACACTTGATGGCAACGGGCGGCGATGCCCGCGCGACTTTCACCAGCGGCGTCCCGATTATGCCAGTCCGCGTTTTGTCTTATGTGATGACCGGAATCATCGCTGCTTTCGCAGGTTTATCCCTAACGGCATTGTTGGGGTCCGCCGACCCAACGGTTGGCCCACAGTACACCCTAACGGCGATCGCAGCGATAGCGCTCGGTGGGGTGAGTTTGGCGGGCGGACGCGGCGGTTTGTTGGGCGGTGTACTTGGCGCGCTCGATATTTTTCTCATTCAAAACCTATTGATCTACTTCAACATATCCACGTTCCTATTGCAGGTCGCGTTTGGGCTGGTGCTGGTTTTCGCCGTCATTCTTAATTCTGACGTCATCAAGGACTACTGGCACGAAAGAGGTGAATCATGAGCGGTGCGATGCCCTACCTACGTCGTGTCCTGAATCGCAGCACGGTTGCCATCGTCCTTGCTGTGGTTATTTTCTTCATCGGTTCACAGTTAATTCCAGGATTCAACTCATCCTTTAGCCTTAGGTCCATGAGCGTTCTGGCATCGCTGCTGGCAATTGCCGCAGTTGGGCAAACCCTGGTCATGCTCATCGGTGGTATCGACTTGTCGATTCCGTTCATGATCGGGTTCGCAAACGTCGTTGCGGCAAAGCTCCATGGCGATGGCATGGCGTTCGGGTTAGTGGTGCTTATCGTGTTTGTGATAGCGGGCCTGGTGGGCGCGCTCAATGGCGGTCTGTCATCTGTGATGCGGGTTCATCCACTGATCGTAACGTTGGGTGTTGGGACGATTCTACAGGGTGGCGTTTTGTACTGGACCGCAGGCTTTCCATCGGGAAGTGCACCACGCTATGTCAATCGTTTTGTTTCGATTGGCGCACAGATGGGGCCATATAACCTGTTTGGCATTGAGGTTGGGCCGTTTCCATTTCCTGCGCTGGTACCCTTTACGCTTCTGCTGACGATCGGCATCTGGCTAATTATGAATCGTACCGTGTATGGGCGGCATGTGTATGCGCTGGGGGCCAATCCCGAGGCCGCCCGTTTGTCTCTGGTGCGTCCACACAGGATTTGGGTGATAACCTATGGCGTGAGTGCGATTTTCGCCGCGCTGACCGGAATCCTGCTCATCGGTTTCACCGGAAGCGCCTATGCCTTTGTCGGTGACCCGTATCTGTTCGAGACCATCGCAGCGGTGGTCGTTGGCGGCACATCGCTTTTAGGGGGGCGTGGGGGCTACCTTGGGACACTGGTCGGTGCGTTTGTTTTGATCGAACTACGAACTGTGCTGCTCGGCCAGGGATTAGATCAATCAGTCATTCAGATTGCATTGGGCATCGTGATTCTGATTCTGGTGTCCATTTATGCGCGTGACAGCGATATTCGCAGCCAAATATAGCAACCGACCAGTTGGTGACGTGTTTAAACAAATAGATGAGGTTAATAGGTAATGTCTGGAATTTTGGATGGTCGAGTAGCAGTTGTTACAGGTGCAGCAGGTGGAATCGGCGCTGCTGTTGCGCACCGTTTGGCCGCCGAGGGCGCAAGCGTCGCACTGACAGATATTGATCGTTCTCGGTCGGAATCGGTGGCAAAGCAGATCATCGATGCCGGTGGAACGGCCAAAGCCTACCATATTGATGTGGCGTCTGGTGAAGCGGTGCAGTCTACCTTAAGACAAGCCGAAGCTGATCTGGGTTTGATCGATATTGCGGTAACAGGGGCGGGGGTCATCGATGTGTTTGACTTCGTCGCCCTACCCGAAACAAGCTGGGATCGCACGATAGACATCAATTTAAAGGGGACCTTTCTGGTTTTTCAGGCCGTGGCGCGTCGCCTGTTAGCCGAAGGACGGACCGGTGGCCTCGTAGCAATTGCATCGGTTGCTGCCCGCCGGGGACGCCCCAACACAGTCGACTACGCAGTTAGTAAAGCTGGTGTCATTACCCTCGTGCAGTCCGCAATGAAGTCGCTGTCGCCACACGGAATTACCGTTAATGCGGTATGCCCTGGTGTTGTCGACACGCCCATGACCAGGAAGATCCACGAAGAACGGGCACCGCTGCTTGGCTTAACGCCCGAGCAGTCTCTCGAAAAAATAAAGGCCATGATTCCATTGGGGCGCACACAAACCCCCGAAGACGTGGCGAACGTTGTTGCATTTCTCGTTTCACCCCAAGGGTCTTACATCACCGGGCAGGCGATCAACGCCTGTGGTGGTCTCGAAGTAAATTAGGTTATTTGCAAACTAGGAGGTTACAAAAATGGCGAAATATTGGCTTTATGTGGGGACATATACACGTCCGGCACCTTACTTGGCGGCAACCAACGGTGACGGAATTTATATTTTCCAGTTCGACAGCGACACCGGACAACTTGAGCGCACAGGCGAGGTCAATGGTATCGACAACCCCTCGTATATGGCAATTGATGGTGAGGATCGGTATCTGTACGCGGATAGCGAAGTGTGGCTATGGCCCGAGGGTACGCTGTCTGCCTATGCGATCAACAAGACGACCGGTGAGCTAACCTACCTGAACAAACAGGCGACGTTGGGCAGCATCAATGCGTATGTTTCCGTAGACAAGTCTAACCAGTATGTGATGGTCGCCAATTTCTGGGACGGGCAATCGATCACGATGTTCCCCGTCGAAGCGGATGGTCGCCTTTCACCGTATTCCAGTACGCACGAACACACCGAGAAACCAGCCGGAACAGTGCCAGCGCGCCAGGATAAGTCGCATGCGCACTGCATTATTCCAGACCCAACGAATACATACGCGATGGTCTGTGATCTTGGCCTGGACAAAATCATGGTGTATCGCATGGATCTGGAAAATGGTCAGCTGGTACCGCACGACCCAGCATTTACGGTTCTGGAACCAGGGTCTGGCCCACGCCATATGATCTTTCATCCTAATGGGCGCTACGCCTATGTCATTCAGGAACTTAGCTCTACTGTGTGCGCCCTGGCCTATGACAGCGATACGGGCACATTGACCCCCTTACAGACAATCTCGACCTTGCCGGACGGCTTCGATGGAACGAGTCACTGCTCCGACATTCATGTTACGCCATCGGGCAAGTTCCTCTACGCGGGTAATCGCGGCCACGACAGCTTAGCGATCTACGCAATTGATGAAAACACCGGTCAACTGACCGCTTTGGGGCATCAGCTCAGCCAGGGTACGACACCGCGAAACTTCATGGTGGATCCAACCGGGAAGTTCGTCCTTGTGGGGAACCAAGATAGCGACGCAATTGTGGTTTTCGAGATCAACGAAGCTACAGGCTTGTTAGACGATACGGGGATTACGGTAGATTGTCCGACGCCGGTTTGCTTGAAAATGATCGCCGCAGAATAGGCTGACTGCCCCTTAAAGGAATGAACTCACGATGAAGATAGGACTTCTCGGCCTGATTGTCAGTGATTTTAGTGACGTAAATTACGACAAGGTCCGATTTGCAAAAGATTTGGGCTTTCATGGTCTCGGCGCTCACCTGAATGTCCCTGCCGATAAGATCTCCGACGAGACCGTCGAGCGGGTGAAGCACGCTTTTGCAGAACAAGATATGCCCTTTTTGCAACTCTGGGGACCGTACCCACGCATTATTTCACCCGATGAAAGCGAGCGCCAGGCGGGTGTCAAAGGGGCTATCGACATCGCCCGTTTGGCAGCGAAGTTAGACGTGCCCGCATCTGGCGTACGCCCTACAAGCATGAGTCCGCTGGGAGATTGGGCACCGCATGCCGACAATTACACCCCAGAAACCGAAGATATTCTGGTTCAGAGTTTGAAGGAAATCGTGAGCGTTGCTGAGGATTTGGACATAAGCATCGTTCTTGAGACTCACGTCAATACGACTTTGGATTCGCCCGAAAACATCAAGCGAGTCATCGAACGCACCGGGTCGTCGCACTTAAAGTTGAATATCGATCCGGTAAATTTTATGGGCAATCCACGTACGGCGACTAATCCTGGGCCAACGATCAATCATGTATTTGATGTACTGGGGGCTTACATGGATACAGTACACGTCAAAGATTTCTACATTGACGAACGCTTGGTCGTTCACATCACCGAGACGGTCATCGGCACCGGGCAGATGGACCTAGACACGGTGTTGACCCGTTCGCATGATCTCGCACCAGACGGGTTCGTAGTGATTGAGCATCTGCCAGTGAATCTGATTCCATTGGCAAAACGCAATTTGACAGCAAAGATGGAGGCCCTGGGTATCCCTGTTGGATAAGCCCCCC
>CAYSVE010000335.1:0-6703 GCA_964434365.1 uncultured Anaerolineaceae bacterium
AGGGCGGATGTACGTCCAGAAGTCGTACGAGATGGGCGTGCCATATTTGTTGTACAGGTAAACGGCGTCCATCAACTCGCCGTAGATGTCGAGTTGTAGCTGGTCGAAGGCCGCATTGCCCAGCCGAACCGGCTTGCTGCCCACGTGCCCATCGAGGTGATCGAGCGTTTCCTCGGGCAGTTCGTGCCGCCCATCGATGCCGTACATCACCTGCAAGGGGCCACTGGGGCCGTCGGGTTCGTGGCTTCGGGCCATCAACCAGTTCATGAAGTCCTCGGCCTCCTGCACAAAGCCGATGCGCATGAAGCCGTACAGCGTAAAGGCCGCATCGCGTATCCACACATACCGATAGTCCCAGTTGCGTTCGCCGCCGGGGTCTTCGGGCAGGGCCATCGTCGGCGCTGCGACTATCGCGCCGGTGGGCTTGTACGTCAACAGCTTCAGCACCAACGCCGATCGATATACCATCGCGCGCCAGCGGCCCTTATACGTGCACTGGCTCAGCCACTTGCGCCAGTAGGCCACCGTCGTCTCGAACGTGCCCTCGACGATTGCCGGCGTTACCGCCTCGCTGGGGTCGGTGCCTGCGGGCACTTCGCGCAGCAAAAAGGTCGCGGTTTCGCCCTCCTCAAGATGAAACTCCGCCGCGACACCGCCATTCGCCAGGATGACCATCGGCACGGTGGTCGCTAAGCCAAGCGCGAGGTCCTTGCTAACGAAGCACACCCCGCGCGTGTGTTCTTCGACGGTGTGTGGCGCGCGCGCATAATCGAAGGCCGGGCGGCACTCTAGCTGGAAGGTCATGCCGGTGCGGACGGCGCTCACCCGGCGCACGATCCACGTTTCGTGGTTTTCATCGTCGCCGTTGAGCACCATGTAGTCGATGATTTCGCCGACGCCTTGCTCGCTCAAAAAGCGTGTAACGAGCACGTTCGTCTCTGGCCAGTAGAACTGCTTCTCGCGCACATCGCCGTGGTTCGCCGCCGGCCATATTTTGAAGTGCCCACCCTTTTCGTCATCGAGGATTTTGGCGAACACACTCGGTGCGTCGAACCTTGGGAAGCATAGCCAATCCATGCTGCCGTTTTTGCCGATGAGGGCTGCTGCGCGCATATCGCCGATGATGCCGTAGTCTTCGATAGGTTGGTATGCCATGGGGGTCGCTCTCTGGGTCTTTGCTCGGTTGGTTGGCCCTAGTGTAGCCACAATTGGCGATTTCTGCGTGAGGGGCGTTACACACCACCTGCGCCGACATTTGCAAAAGCGTTGTGCGGTTGGGTATGCTTGGCGCTTTCCGTAATATGTGCGAGGAAATCGTTATGTCCGTCGCCGAGGCCCTGTTAGACGCCCACGCGGTGCGCTTCTACCCCTCGCAGCCGGTACGCTTCAAAAGTGGGTTGCTGTCGCCCGTATACGTCGATAATCGCGTGCTGCCGTTTCATCCGGCGAGTTGGCACGTTGTTATCGATGGCCTCGCGTCGATGGTCCGCGAGAAGAACATTCGGTTCGACGTACTGGCCGGTGTCGAGAGCGCGGGGATTCCGCACAGCGCCGCGCTGGGCTACACCCTGTCGACGCCGTCGGTGTTTGTGCGCAAACAACCCAAGGAACACGGCACCAAAAAGCGTGTCGAAGGCGGCGATGTGACGGCCAAAACCGTGCTGCTGTTGGAGGATGTCGTGTCGACGGGGGGGAGTAGCTTAAATGCCGTGCGGGCGCTGCGCGACGAGGGCGCAAAAATCACCGACTGTGTGTGTATCGTCAGTCATGGCTTCGATGAAATGTGGGCGGCCTTCGCCGAAGCCGAGGTGACGCTGCACATCCTGGCACCCTTTAGCGCATTGCTAAGGGCCGCACAGGCGCGTGGGGCCTTCGATGCTGCTGCGATGGGGGTCATCGAAGATTGGTTGGCCGACCCACACGATTGGGCGAGTCGGCATAATCACGCTTAGGTTAGTCGTCCCACTTCACGTGGAACACTGTTGTGGTGTAGGCGCGCGCGTTCTGGCTCACCACGTAGTCGATTTCGATTTGCGTACCGGGCGGTGTATAGCGCCCAGCAATGCCGTACAACACCCCATAGACGAACGCCGTCGGGTAGGTGGTCGTCGTGTTCACGCAGATGTTGTGGCCGCTCGTCATGCGGAATTCGTAGCCGGGGCGGCGGGTGTTGCTGCGGCTCTGGTTACAGTAGCGCACCATCGCGTGCATCGCACCGATGACCGAACGAACATTACCTGGCATCGGGACCGATTGCCCATACTTCGTGCCGATCTGCACCATATCGTCCGTTGTGCCGAAGTACAACTGTAGCAAGTCGATGAGGGTGCACTCGGTATACCATTCATCCGGGCGTATTTGGTCGACCCCATACGCCTCGCAGACTGCAAGCGAGTCGAGGCCGATGCTGTCAGCCAGAGTCGTGATGAAGTCGCCAGTGATGAGGGTGTGTTGGCCTAACGCGACGGTAGTCATGATAAATCCATTTTCGCTGGTTGCTTACAGTATGTCGTCGAATGGTCACTGTGTGATCTAGCTTACGCAGCCTTAAGCCTAATTCTAGCCGTCATTGAAGTATTCTCAACTGTAATTCACGGTTCTCTCATGCGATGCTACATTTTTTCGAGGAAAGATTGTGACATTTTCTGACACAACCCAACCGCATTCTCTGCTGTGCGTCGGCCTCGATGCCGATATCACCCGTATTGCCGATGCCGACCAGTTTGCGTTCAACCGCCGGGTCATCGACCAAACGCACCCCTACGCCTGTGCCTACAAGCTCAACAGCGCCTTCTACGAGGCGCGCGGCGCCGATGGCTGGACCGCAATGGCCCAAACGGTCGCTTACATTCGGCAGCACCACCCGCAGATGTTCCTCATCTGCGATGCCAAACGGGCCGACATCGGCAGCAGCAATGTGGCCTATGCCCGCGCGGTCTTCGATGAACTCGGCTTCGACGCGGTCACGCTGCATCCGTACCTCGGCGGCGAAGCCCTTGCCCCCTTTTTAAACCGCGCCGATAAGGTGAGTATCATCCTCTGCCGCACCTCGAACCCCGGCGCGCGCGAAATACAGGACCACAACGACCTGTGGCAGCACGTCGCCCGCACCGTCGTAAACAAGTGGAACGCCAATGGCAACTGTATGCTTGTCGTCGGCGCAACCTACCCTGATGACCTGCGCACGGTGCGCGGCATCGTCGGCGATATGCCGTTGTTGGTGCCGGGCGTGGGTGCACAGGGGGCCGACCCCGCCAAGGCGGTGCGGGCGGGGCAAAACAGCCACGGCGGCGGGCTATACATCAACGCCTCGCGCAGCATCATCTTCGCCGACGACCCCGCCACCGCCGCGCATGATCTTCATGCGGCCCTTAATGCGGCCCGCAACAAAGCATGAGAATGTGTAGCGAAGCCGCTGGGATATGTTAAAAATGGGGCCTAATAGTCAATAAATTATCATTGAGGAACCGCAATGGCCGAGCAAGCCAACGATACCGCACAAATTGACCTAGCAGCCTACAATGCCCGCGAGGGCCTCAACGCGATCTTCAAGCCCAAAAGCGTGGCCGTCGTCGGTGCTACCGAAAAAGCCGGTAGCGTCGGGCGTACGATCTTGTTCAACCTCATCAGTAGCCCCTTCGGTGGGGTGGTCTTCCCCGTCAACCCCAAGCGGAACGCCATCCTCGGTGTGAAGGCCTACAGCAGCATCACCGACTGCCCCGAGCAGGTCGACCTCGCCGTGATCGTCACGCCCGCACATACCGTGCCGGGCATTGTGCAGGAGGCCGTCGACAACGGTGTAAAAGGCGCGATCATCATTTCGGCGGGCTTTAAGGAGCGTGGGCCGGAGGGCGTCGCCGCAGAGCAGGAGATTTTGCGCATCGCCGCCGGTAAAATGCGCATCATCGGCCCGAACTGCCTGGGTGTGATGAACCCACTCAACGGGTTAAACGCCACCTTCGCCGGGGCGATGGCCAACGCCGGGAACATCGGCTTCCTTAGCCAAAGCGGCGCGATGTGCACCAGCGTGCTCGACTACAGCTTCGAGGAAAACATCGGCTTTAGCGCGTTTGTCTCTATCGGTTCCATGCTCGATGTGGGCTGGGGCGACCTCATCTATTACCTGGGCGACGACCCCAACACCGAGAGCATCATCATCTACATGGAGAGTATCGGCAACGCGCGGTCGTTCCTGTCGGCGGCGCGCGAGGTCGCGCTCACCAAGCCCATCATCGTGGTGAAGGCCGGTCGCACCGAGGCCGCTGCCAAGGCCGCTGCCAGCCACACCGGCTCTCTCACGGGTAGCGACGAAGTGCTCGACGCGGCCTTCCGCCGGGTGGGGGTGCTACGCGTCGATAGAATTTCGGACATCTTCTACACGTCGGAGGTGCTCGCGAAGCAGCCCCGCCCCAAGGGCAAAAAGTTGATGATCATCACCAATGCGGGCGGCCCCGGCGTGCTCGCGACCGACGCGCTCATCGGCGATGGTGGCGAACTCGCGCCGATTTCCGACGAGACGATGAAGGGCCTGAACGAAATTCTGCCCGCTGCCTGGAGCCACGCCAACCCCATCGACATCCTCGGTGATGCGACACCGGAGGCCTATGCGAAGTCGCTGGAGATTAGCGCGAAGGACCCCAACGCCGACGGCATGCTGGTCGTACTCACGCCGCAGGCGATGACCGACCCCACCCTCACCGCAGAGTACCTCAGGCCCTACGCGAACCTGGGCAAGCCCGTCATCGCAAGCTGGATGGGCGGCGGCGATGTACAGGAAGGCTCGCAGGTTCTCACGCAGGCGGGCATTCCGTCGTTCCCCTTCCCCGATACAGCCGTGCGGCTGTTCAACTATATGTGGAAGTACAGCTACAGCCTGCGCGCGCTTTACGAAACGCCGGAGTTCAGCCAGGATGAAGACGGACCGGACCGGGCGACGGTCGCGGCCATCATCGAGGAGGTGCGGGCAAGCGGACGCACCATCCTCACAGAGACCGAATCCAAGAAGATTCTCGCCGCGTACGACATCCCGACCAGTCCGATGGATAATTGCGAAACCGCCGAGACCGCCGTCGCCTCAGCAAACGAAATGGGCTACCCGGTTGTGGTGAAGCTCAACAGCGAGACGATCACCCACAAGATGGACGTGGGCGGGGTGCGCCTCAACTAGCAGGACGCCGAAGAGGTCGAGGGGGCGTTTTACGGCATCCAGCGCAGCGTGGCCGAACTCCGCAGCGCGTCGGACTTCAACGGGGTGTCGGTGCAGCCGATGATCAAGCTCAACGATGGCTACGAACTCATCGTCGGCTCCTCGCTCGATCCGCAGTTCGGGCCGGTGTTGTTGTTCGGCACGGGCGGTAGCCTCGTGGAGGTCTTCAGGGACCGCGCACTGGGCCTGCCACCGCTCACGACGACGCTTGCGCGCCGCATGATGGAGCAAACGAAAATCTACGAGGCACTGAAGGGGGTACGCGGGCGCGGCAGTGTCGACCTCGACATGTTGGAGAAGGTCATGGTGCGCTTCGGTGAACTCGCCGTGGAGCAGCCCTGGATTTCGGAAATGGACATCAACCCGCTGTTTGTCAGCGAGCACACCATTTTGGCGCTGGACGCGCGCGTGGTGCTGCACCCGGCAGAGACCGACCTCGTGACGGTGCCGCAACCGGCCATCCGCCCATACCCCACGCAGTACGTCAACGCGTGGAAGTCGGAGGATGGCAGCACCGAACTCACCATTCGGCCCATCCGGCCCGATGACGAACCGCTGGCCGTCGATTTCCACCGGGGCCTTAGCGAGGGCACGGTGCGCCTGCGCTACATGTACAACTTGCCGCTCGATGAGCGTATCGACCACGACCGGCTCGCGAAGTTGTCCTTCATCGACTACGACCGCGAAATCGCGCTTGTCGGCATCGATAACACGGGCGACGAACCCAAGATGGTTGCCGTGGCGCGCATCGAAAAAATGCCGGGCACCGACGAGGTCGCCGAGTACGGCATCCTCGTGGCCGACGACTACCAGGGTAAGGGCCTCGGCACCGAACTGATGCGCCAGCTCATCGATGTGGGCAAGCAGGAGGGTGTGAAGACCATCTTCGGCAGGTTGCTTAGCCGCAACACGGCTATGGTCGCCGTGACGGAGCGGTTGGGCTTCAAAACACGGCCCGTCGATGCGAACACCATCATGACCGAGTTGGCGCTATAGCAGGCGGGCACATCGGCACGGGTTTACTGGCGGAGCGTGGGAGCGAACATGCAAATTGACGGCAAACGGGTGGTGATTACGGGGGCGGCGTCTGGCATTGGCCGGGCGCTGCTCGCCGAACTGGCCACCTACAACGTAGACATCATCGCCGCAGATATCGACAAAGAGAACCTCGCGGCGAGTGTGAGCACGCCGCAGAACCCCCGCGCGACGCTTCAGCCGTTTGTGTGCGATATTTCCGATCGGCAGGGTGTGGACGAGTTGTTCGCCCACGCCCTCGCCGCGATGGGCGGTGTCGATATTTTCATCGCCAATGCGGGCTTTGCGTATTACGAGGAGATCGGCCCGGCGGATTGGGCGCGCATGGAGCGGATTTGCAACACGAACACGGTATCGCCCATCTATGCCGCCGCGAAAATGCGGGACCTCCATCCTGCGGCCGAGTACATGACGGTCATCACCAGCAGCACGATGGCGCTTTGGGGGTTCACCGGGTATGCG
>CAYSVE010000336.1:0-6681 GCA_964434365.1 uncultured Anaerolineaceae bacterium
TAGATTGTGCCCGGCGCGAACTGCGGGAGGAGACTGGCTATAGCCCCGCCAAACTCGAATCGCTAGGTGGGGCGTATATGGTGCCGGGGTATTCCACCGAGTACATTCACCTCTTCCTTGCGACCGACCTCACCCACAACCCCGCCGAAGCCGATGCCGATGAGTTCATCGAGGTGGAGCGGATGCCGCTCGCGACTGCGCTGAATCACATCGAGACGGGCGAAATCGCCGATGCAAAGACCATCACCGCTGTGTTAAGAATCGTACGCCGTCTCGGTATATGATTGAATAAATTTGAGGCGTCCGCTATGGTATGGTTTCATGCAAAAATTAGCGGAGTAAACTACTGTGCCGAAGTATCGAGTATTGAGTGCCGACCACGAAATCAGCGGCGGCACGATCATACAATACCGCGATTCGATTAACGTGGGGCAGTACGAGGGTATCTTCACCAAGCACGACCTGGGCAAGGTCGATCCACAATTATTTTACCCCATGCAACAACTGGTCGACGTGTTCAATGATCTCGTCGATCGCCCCGACAGCATGATGAACTTCGTGAGTATCGGCATGGCAATGGGCGAGAATCTGCGAATGCCGCCGGAGCTTGCGAATATGTCCTTCGTCGATCTCATGCTTGGCCTCGAAACCACCTATCATTACAACAATCGGGGTACCGACATCGGCTATATGCGTGGCGAGCAAGTGAGCGAAACGCATATCCGTGCACGCTACCGCGCACCGTTTTTTCCCGACGATTTACTGTACGGCGCACTTTACGGTTACGCTAAAAAGTTCCTGCCCGATGGGACGAAGTTTGTTGTCCAGTACGATGAAGACAAACCCAGGACTGAAAATGGTGGCGACGAGACCATAATCCATGTGAAGTGGTAGGCCCATCAGTCGCTGATCTGCTGGATGAGGGCGAACAGGTGCCCTTGCTCAGGGGGTTGGGCACCGCTATAATTGCGCCTTACACAATTGAGATTAACAACCGAATGCGCCCTGGGGCGTATTTTTTTGCGAGGAGACAATCCCATGAACACCGATCTCATCAAATCGCTCGAAGCCGAGGATCGCGGCTTCCCGGAGTTTGGCCCTGGTGCAACCGTCAAGGTTCACGTCCGCATCGTCGAAGGCGACCGTGAGCGTATTCAGGTTTTCCAGGGTGTCGTCATTCGCATGCGCAAGGGTGAAGGCAGCAACCGCAACAACGAGAACTTCACGGTGCGGCGCATTGCCAGCCACGGCATCGGCGTCGAACGTACCTTCCTGCTGCGTAGCCCGCGTATCGAGAAGATCGAAGTGGTGCGTAAGGCCAAGGTTCGCCGTGCCCAACTTTACTACCTTCGCGACCGCCGTGGTAAGGCTGCTCGCCTGAAGGAAAAGCGCTAAGGGGCGCCAAGTATTTTGAAGCCCGTCATCGGTATCACCACGGCCCGTACACCCAACAAGTACGGTTGGAACTACCATGTGACGTATGAACCCAATGTGGAGGCCATCAAACGAGCTGGGGGAATTCCCATTTTGCTGCCCGTCGGCCTCCCATACGATGACTTTCGCGCGCTATACGAACGCGTGGACGGCTTAATGTTGCCCGGTGGCGGCGACATCTCACCAGATTTCTACGGTGTCGATGAGCAGCACCCGCTGACCGATGAAATCGATAGGCCGCGCGATGAAACAGAACTTGAGGCGGTGCGTTGGGCGGTGGATGATGATTTACCACTACTCGGCATTTGCCGGGGGCATCAGGTGGTAAATGTGGCGCTGGGCGGCACGCTGTTGCAGGATATTCCATCGCTCGTGGATACGGACCAACCTCACGATTTTCCTCGCGAGGAACCGCGCTCGCAGCTCGCGCATACGCTGGTCGCCGCGAAGGGTAGCAAACTCGCGCAAATTGTCGGTGAGGTGCCCTTCGACGTGAATAGCCTGCATCATCAGGCCGTGGCAATACCCGGCCACGGCCTTGTCGTGACGAGCCTCAACAGTGACGGCGTCATCGAGGCGACTGAGCACCCCACGAAAGCATTCGTCCTCAGCGTGCAGTGGCACCCCGAGGACATCAACACCCCACATTCGACATCCGAGAAACTTTTCGCGGCGTTCGTAGCGGCGGCCTGTCAGCGCACCGGTAGCTGATCCGTCGGTATGTTCGAGCGGCGGGGGTTCGTCGCTCGCACGAAAGCCGCCCGGTTTTCGCTGCGGTCGCGGTCCTCGAAGGGTAACACACGTCGCGCGCTCTCTGGGGGTACCAGTGGCAACTTGATGTAGAAGGTGCTTCCTGGGTAGGTCTGCATATTGTGGCCAGGGCTTTCTGCCCAGATGAAACCACCATGCCCTTCGACCACACCCTGTGCGATCGTCAACCCAAGGCCAGGACCAGCCCCCATAAACTTGTACGTCCCGGTTGAGTGTGTGCCTGGGTCGTAGGCGCGGTAAAACTTGTTGAAGATCAAGTCCAGATGTACCTGGTCGATGCCGACGCCTGTATCGACGACCGAAACGATGATGTAATCGCTCTTGTCCTTGCCGTTGTTTTCCTCAAGGCGCGCGGAGATGTCGATGCGGCCACCATCGGGCGTAAATTTGATCGCGTTAACGATGACGTTGCGGAAGGCCTGCACGAGCCGCTGCATATCGGCTTCGATGGGCGGTAGGCCGCGTAAACCACGGGCCGAGAGCGTTAGCTTACGCTGTTTGATGGGGTCGGTGAGCGGATCAATCGCCATGCGCAGCACACTCTCGATGGACGTTTGCGCGAAGCGCAGGTCCATGGCATTGACATCGAGCTGGCTTACATCGAGCATCGCCGCGATGAGTTCTTCCATGCGCTCGGTGGCTTTGCGAAGGTTGCTCACGAGGCCCCGTGTTTGGTCCTGGTCCAGCATTCCCTGCTCGTTGAGCGCATCGAGGATGTCGGTGTAGCCGCGTACCTGGGCTAGCGGCGTACGGAGTTCGTGGCTGGCGATGGTCACGAAGTCGGTTTTCACCGAGTCCAGCTTGCCCATGCGATCGTTCGCATCGCCGAGGCTGCGATTCATCGCCTGCATACTGTCGTTGAGGTGGCGCAAATCGGCGACGAGGCGGGTATTCCGCAGTGCTACCCCGGTTTGGTTCGCCATTGCACCTAACAGCGAAATGTCGCTGTAGTAGTACGGCGCATCGTTAACCTTCGCCCCTGCCGCCAGCAATCCTACGACCGAATCGTCGATGATAATTGGGGCGTAGGCGCTCATCCCCAATTTGCGAAAGCTGTCGCGCTCGCTGTCGGGGGCATCGTCATAAGCCGGGCTGAACTCGATGTCGAACTGCGAAATTGTGCGTTGCTCGCTCACGATGCGTCGGTAAATTGGACTATCCGCCGCCATGCGGATGTGCCGATGTTCGCGAGCCTGCTGCGTGAAACCCCCGCCCCGCATTACTAAAAGCTCGATAAAGTCTGTGCCGTTATC
The DNA here is from genome assembly GCA_964434365.1 of uncultured Anaerolineaceae bacterium. Taxonomy (GTDB): domain Bacteria; phylum Chloroflexota; class Anaerolineae; order Aggregatilineales; family Phototrophicaceae; genus CAYSVE01. Next base: position 3,459 of record CAYSVE010000336.1, read on the forward strand.
GCTTACGAGTAGCATCCCGCTTCGCTTCACGCGCATCACAGCGTTGATGCTCCGTGCGGAGAGGTCGATTAGTTCGTTGATTTCCTGTGCCCGAGAGACAGCCTGGCTGTACTCACGCGTCGCGCGGATGGGGTCTGTTCGCCGCCCCATAAGCACACGGTCGACCAGATAGATCGTGAACTCGCGTACAGGGGTGTAGAGCGCGGCCACCGCCAATGAAATCGTTGCCGCAACGATCAACCGTTCGGCGAGGTTCGCGAGTTGGAGCGCTTCCAGCAAGATAACCGAAAACAGAATGGCCGCAGTCGTGAAGGAGATCAACAGCAAAATGCGTACCCCGAGGCCGAGCACGCCACGGATGTCGAACACACGGTAGGACGTTTGCGAGTAGACCGCACCCAGCGTGCCGCCGGTTAGCAATAGCCCGCCGATAAGCGCAAGGACCGGTGCCCCCGTGATTAGCAATACAAAGCTCATCAGCAGCACCGTGCTGTTCAGTACCCAAAATAATGCCCGGTTCGATGACTCTGGTAGCACATCGGTGTAAAAGCTGTAGAATCCCCTTACCAGCAACAGTACCCCGATGACGACAAGCCCCCCAATTGTGACGAGCGCCGGGAGGCCGGGGTCCTGGAAGGTCATCACAATCCAACCGGGTTCGCCGATCGTTACCGGTTGGTCTACGAAAGCCGCGCCGAGCATCAGCCCTACCCATACGAGGCCCCCTAGCAGCCAGATTGCGCCTGGACGCTGGGTGAGATCGCGCTGGATGAGGGCACCCGTTAGCGCGAGCATGGCCGCCATTGCCAGCGCAGTAGCGAACGTTGGTGTGAGCACCGGTAAGTCGTCGGCAGGGATGAAATACGCCGCCAGAGCCACTGCACCCAGGGTGATCATACTGGGCAGCGGGAGGCGGCCCGTCTTTAGGCCCTTACTCCGCACCAGGGCATACAACAACAGCACAACCTGGGCTGCGATGCATGTAATCAGGATGACGTATGTAACGGGTTCCATGCGTGTCCTTGCTCTACTTCAGGATGTAATAAGTGCCCTTTTTCGAGCCAACCTTCACCAAAATGCCCTTCTCGACCATATCGACCAGGTCCAGGCGGAGGGTCTCTGCCGATACGCCCTGGCACAGGGTGCGATACTCCCGGTTCGTGATCGAACCGTTGTTGCGTATGTACTCAAGGGCGCGTGCTTGCCGGTGGTTGGTGTTACGAACCCACTTCGGCGTTTCCTGCTGCTGGCGTTGGTTGAACAGTGTCACTGCAAAGCTGTACGGGCGCGCGTCGAAGTTCGGTGGCTTGTGCCCGGCCTGTTCCATCACTTCGATCATTCGATCGATCCCTAGCCCAAGCTCTTCGATGTAACCCCACTGGAAGAGGCCGTTCACGATGCGCGGGTTGCGGCTGAAGTGCTCGTCCTTGATGTTCTCCACCGTGATGAAGCCGGGCAAACCACCGGGCGAGATCACTTCTAGCCGGTCGGAGTACATACGGATTTCGATGCGGCGGCCCTTTAGGCGATAGTCGCGGTGGCATACCGCGTTCACAATCGCCTCGCGGACGGCGAACTGTGGGTATTCGGTCGTTTCTTCGCGCTCCAGCCCTTTAACGACTGCGCTCACCGCCATCTCGCTCCAGATAAGGTTCCACGCCCCTTCGATAAGCCGAGGTAATGGGCCTGTGAGTTCTTCGCGCCGGCTGTACCCGGCGAGGCCGTTTTCGCCGCGTGGCGTGTTCCCAACGAACTTGACGAAGACGACACTCGTCTGCGGAAGCCACTGTTGCGGGTAGTCGCTGAAAAGCAAAATACCGCTGACTGTCGGCTTGCCATCGGCGTTAATCGCGCCGATTTCGCGCAGTAAGTCGTCGACCTCACCATTGTAGGGGCGCTTGGTGCGTTCGGTGCGCTTCTTCAGGTATTCTTCGAGTATCTTCTGGCTGAAGTCGTCGCGCGTTGCACCTGCAATGGCCTCGGCCTCGAAGTCGCCGGTGCTTTTCGCACTTGCCAGCTTGAGAATCTCCTGGCCGCCAAGCGGCCGATTGTTCTCGCCACTGCGGATGAGCACGCGACCGTCGGTGAGGGCATGTAGCTCGATGCTGCGCGGCACCCGTACGGCATACACCGTGCCCTTGTCCGTCTCCACCTGTTCGATGTTCCCGGCCACGACAGGCGGGTTGCAAATGTTGTCTGCCTCCTTCAGGCTTTTCTCCAGGGCAGCGCTTTCCAGCTCTTTGCCGTTTGGCTCTCCCTGTTCGTTGAGGCCAATGACAAGCGTTCCCCCCTCGGTATTTGCGAAGGCCACAAGGGTTTCTGCCATCTTTTGCAGGTCTGGTTTTTCCAGGAACGCAACGCGAGGCCCCGGGCCGGACTTGATGAAATCTGGGTTGGGCATGGTAAGATCAAACGAATGGTGAACTCTATTTGAGCATTTTAGCATAACAGCTTACGCTGGTGCGAACCAGACCAAGCACCTTAGGCCGAGTTGGTAGACTGTTACGATGGGTATCTCGCATACTGCAAACCTATTTGGGCATCGCTTGCGCACGCTGCCCCTGCTGGTGTTGTACCTTACCGATGGCTGCAACAGCCGTTGTACGATGTGCGACATCTGGCAGAATCCGCGCCAGAACATGGACCTCGCGCTGGCCGCTGAGCTAGCGGACACCTGTGCAGATCTCCGTGTGCGTTGGGTGTTGCTCAGCGGCGGTGAGGCGATGCAGCATCCACACTGGCCGCAAATCGCGCAGCGCTTCCGCGAGCGGGGCATTCATGTCATGTTGTTGACCAATGGCTTGCTGCTAAAGAAACAGGTCGATGAGGTGATCGCAAGCGTCGATGAGGTGATCGTCAGTCTCGATGGTGGCACATCGGAGACGTACCATGCGCTACGCGGCGTAGATGCCTTCCATTTGGTGTTGGACGGCATTCGCGTGGTGCGAAATGGAGGCGTCCCGGTGACGACGCGTACGACGGTACAGCGCCAGAATTACGCCGAAATTCCGCAAATCACGGCAGCAGCGCTCGAAGCTGGCGCAAACCTTGTAAGCTTTTTAGCGGTCGATGTGAGTAACACGTTCGCCTTTGGCGCGCGCGACATCGATCCGTCGCTGGTGATATTGCCCGATGAATACGGTTCGGCGCTCACCGCCACCGATGTCGCGCAGTTCGATGCCGTGCTTGAAACGATGTTCGAACAGTTTGCCGAGGCCTTTGC
>CAYSVE010000337.1:0-1028 GCA_964434365.1 uncultured Anaerolineaceae bacterium
CGCGATAACCCGCTGTATATTCTTCCACCGATGCTCATCATGGTGGTGTTGTGGGCGGGCGGTGGGGGGTATTGGTTTCGCTACGAAGACCCGCTGACACTGATCTTTTTCGGCTACATCGGGTTGTTCGTGGGTGCGGGCATCGGGGGCTACATCGCCGCCGCCGACCGCTATCGACCGTATGCGCGGCGGCTGGTGATTTTGCTGCTCGGCAGTTTACTATTGCTTGTGGCGTTTATCAGTCACCACGGCAATATGCACCCGGAGGGATTGTTCTTTGTGGTGTTGGCCGGGGGCGGAACCTACATTCTCATCCACTATGCTGTCGCGAAGCTCATCGGCCCGCTGATGTTTGGACGCGTCTGGTGTGGATGGGCGTGTTGGTATGGCATGATCTTCGATTTGCTGCCGTATCCGTTTAGCCATTATCGGCGGCCTGGCCGCTGGGGCTTGCTTCGGTACGTACACTTCGCGCTGAGCATGGCATTGGTCGCGGCGTTGTGGTTTACATTTGGCATCAATGGCGCGGAAGGCGCCGTAGGGATGGCCTGGTTTTCGTTGGGCGTGTTGGGGTACTACGTCGTGGGCATTACGCTGGCTGTGCTCCTGAAGGACAACCGTGCCTTCTGCAAGTACCTTTGCCCCATCGCCGTGCCGCTGAAGTTTTCTTCGCAGTTCAGTTTGCTAAAGGTGAGTGGGGTGCCCGATCATTGCGAGGGCTGCGAAGCATGTGTCGAAATGTGCCCGATGGACATCCGTGTGAAGGACTACATTGCCAGCGGCGAGCGCGTGCTCAGCACGGAGTGTACGCTGTGCGCGACGTGCATCAGTGCGTGCCCGCACGACTCGCTGAAACTCACGCTTGGCTTCGATTTGGGTGGCAAAGAGCGTATCGACTTCGATGCAACGCCGGGTAACAAAATGCACAACGGTGCGTGGCTCGAATAGCATCGCCGATTTCGGCGTTGTGTGGGGGGGGCGGCGGGGAAAAGAGGGAAAAAACCACAAAAAAACAGGGAAGGACAGGG
>CAYSVE010000337.1:1038-6635 GCA_964434365.1 uncultured Anaerolineaceae bacterium
GGTGATCTGCCGATCACCTCGGCGCATACTTCGGATGCGTCGAGACGCGCGAAAGCGCGTCCGCTGCGCCCCGTCGGACCTCGCTGCTGTAACGTTATTCCCCGGTCAAATAGGCGCGCAGGGCCTCGACCTGCTCGCGGAGATTCGTGTCGGTTTCTAGTTCCTCGGCCAATTTATTGCAACTGTGCAGCACCGTACTGTGTGCCCGCCCCCCGAACGCCATGCCGATTTGCGGCAGCGAGGTGTCCGTTAGCTCACGGATGAGGTACATCGCGACCTGCCGCACATGGCTTACACGCTTGGTCCGGCGCTTACCGACGATGGCGGCAACGTCCATGTTGTACGCCTCGGACGTCGCTTCCAGCACGGCATCGATGGTGATGCGACGGCTATGATGCCGAGGGCGTTCGAACTGCGCGACCGTGTGCGCGGCCTCGTACATATCCAGTTGACCCGGCGCGAAGCGCATCTTCGCAATCACCAGCTTGAACACGCCTTCCATCTCGCGGATGTTGTTGGGCGCGTTTTCCGCAATCATCGCTGCGAGATCATTCGTCATCGGCACGCCGAGTTCTGCCGCCCACATGTGCAGTATCGCCACCCGCGTTTCGAACTCCGGCGGTTGCACATCCATGATGAGTCCACCCGCAAACCGCGACTGTAGTCGGTCTTCCAGCGTATGCAGTTCGCTCGGGTGACGGTCGCTGGCCAGCACCACCTGCTTATTGAACGTCACCAGCGCGTTAAACGTATGGAAGAACTCTTCCTGCGTGCTCTCCTTACCCGCGATGAACTGAATATCGTCCACCACAAGCACGTCGAGGCTGCGATACCGCTCGCGGAACATCGCCTGTTGCCGTTTACGAATCGCCAGCACGAGGTCGTTGGTGAAGGCTTCGCTAGGGACGTAGCACACGTTGAGGCCCCGGTTGCGGCACGCATGGGCGATCGATTGCAGCAGATGCGTTTTGCCGAGGCCCACGCCGCCGTAAATCAGCAGCGGGTTATACACGCCTGTGGGCTGTTCGGCGACGGCGCGCGCCGCCTCGTATACCATGTGGTTCGCGCGGTTCGTTACAAACCGGTCGAAGGTAAAGCGTGGGTTGAGTTCGCTCTCTGCGGGGGCGGGTTGCTGCGGGCGCGCCACGTATTGCCCGATGGAGCCACCCGGGTTGGTAGGCTGCTGCGCCATGTAGGCAAACAGCGGCATCGTCTCGTCATCCTGGTCATATACACTGTCCGGCGCGAAGTGATCTTCCTGCCGAACCAGCTCGAATGTTAAGGCGATGCGACCCTCGTAAAACGCGGCAATCGCGGCCTCGATGTCGTCGTAAAGCCGATGCTGGAGCATGTCGCGTGCATAGGCGTTGCCCACCCCAATGACGAACTCGCCATTGTTGCAACCAAGCAGCACCGTATCGCGCAACCACGTGTTGAACGCGGGGCGATCGTAGGTGATTTCTAGGTGGTGGTAGGCGGCGTGCCATGCTTCCTTGGCGTTCACGACTCTTCTTATCCGTTGCTATCTAAAACAGTCCATAACGGGCCACCAGGGTTGCGAAAAGGCCGTATGTCGCCACCGGCTGGCTGGCTCGTCCCGATTACTGGAACCTTCAATTGTACATCGGCAGTTAAAGACGCCAAAGGTAGCCGAGCAGACCACCTGCTAGCGTTTGGGGTGCGTATCAACAGTTGTGTGCGTGTTGACGTAGGGACAGTATAGCGGAAATCCCCAAACGACTCAACGGGTTTCGCGCGACTTGGGATAAATTTTAAGGTTGGGCCAAAATGGGCCGTTTTTTGCGCCCCTTATTTGGGATATTCTGTTAAGGTTGATGGGCGAATTTCTTAATAATTGTGGGATAACCCTGCTCCTTTTTGGGATAAGTGGGGAAAGTGCGCAAAAGATCACTATGCAACACCTCAACTGTTTCAAATTCGTTTTTCATCTCCTTTTGGTATAATTTTCCAAAGTCGCCCCCAAAGAGTAAGCACCAGATAAAAACCTCATGAAGGGCGACACCGTTTCATGGACGCGACTCCGTTTCCATTGTAGACTAATTCATAACATTTCGAATGTTGTGAATTTGATGTAAGCGAGCAAGGTTTAACGAGATAAAGGCTGACGTAATGACTGACAACTACGAAGACACCTATACAGCCGCCACGGATACTTTCGGGTGGTCCAATGGGAACTACGCGGCGATGGATGACGACCGCCCAGACATCATCAAGGTATCCGCTAAGTCGCGCTCCACGGCTGTTGCCGGTGCGATTGCCGGGGTCATCCGCGAACACAACTTCGCCGAGGTGCAGGCCATCGGCGCGGGGGCTGTAAACCAGGCCGTGAAGGCGTTAGCCATTGCGCGCGGCTACTTGCAACGCGATGAAATCGATATCGTGTTCACGCCGCACTTCACCGAAGTGAGCATCGATGGGCAGGAACGAACTGCCGTGCGCTTTACCGTGGAGCCGCGTTAGACCAAACCCGTAACACACAAAATCCAAGCGGCAACTGCGCTGGTCAGTTGTCGCTTTTTTGTATACGATAGGGCATCACAATTTCGTTTGCTCACCTATCGTGTATTGGCGTTACCTATGAACATCGACCTGCATATGCACACCACCGCCTCCGATGGTGCCTTTTCGCCCTCGGACGTTGTAGAACTCGCCCACCGCCTCGGCCTCACCACCATCGCCATCACCGACCACGACACCACCGACGGCGTGGTACCTGCGCAGGTGGTCGCCCAGGCCTACGGGATGACTGTGCTGCCGGGGATCGAGCTAAGTGCCGAAACCAATGCCGACGGCGATGTGCATACCCTGGGTTATTGCTTCGACATCGAAGACCACACGCTGCAACACGTGCTCGCAGACTTCCGCACCAGGCGATATAACCGCGGCATGGCGATTGTGAATCGGCTGGAGGCGATGGGCCTGCCGCTGGAGTGGCGTGCGGTGGAAGCCATCGCCGATGGTGGGGCGATCGGTCGGCCACATGTGGCCCGCGCCATGATAGCTGCCGGTTACGTCAGCACCGTGAAGGAAGCCTTCGACCGCTACCTACACAACGACGGCCCGGCCTACGTCGCACGCAAACGCCTCTCGCCAGAGGAAGCCATCGAGTTGATCCACGGAGCGGGCGGAGTTGCCGTGTTGGCCCACCCGGGCCTGTTGCCCAACCCTGCCGCGATGATCACCCGAATGGTGAAGGCTGGCCTGGACGGCATCGAGATCAACCACCCGAAGAACCCACCCGACGTGCGCGCCCTCATCGCCGAAATGGCCGCCCGCTACGGCCTCATCACCACCGGCGGCTCCGACTTCCACGCGCCCGAACCCGACGGGTCCATCAGCCTCGGCACCGAAGCGCCACCACCGGGGGCGGTGCAAGCCCTCATTCGCTAGACAAACCCGCCACACTGCGCCAAAATACTAGCAAGACAAGACGCACACTTATTGCTTGTTCGTTATTTGCTGTTGCAACATAATTAGGTGCTGTATTAAGGACAAAATGCAATGGATTTGTGCGTCATTGAAGGCGACGGCATCGGCCACGAGGTGATCCCTGCGGCTATCGATGTCATGCGGGCTGTACTGCCAGAAATCAACGTGTTGAAGGGCGAAGCGGGCTGGGAGACCTTCCAGACGTACGGCACGTCACTTCCATCCGAAACCCTCGAAATGGCCCGTCGTGCGGGCGCTGTGGTGTTCGGGGCGGCCTCCTCGCCCTCCTACCCGGTAGAAGGCTACTCCTCGCCCATCGTGCGGCTGCGCCGCGAACTGACGGCGTTTGCTAACCTGCGCCCCGCACGCTACCTGCCCGTGCCGACCTCCCGCGCCGGGGTCGACCTCATCGTGGTGCGCGAAAACACCGAAGACCTGTACGTGGGCAAAGAGCAGGAAGAAGACGCCGGCGACAAAATCATCGCGCAAAAAATCATCACCCGCAGCGCGACGGAACGCGTCGCCCGGCTGGCCTACGAACTCGCGGTGGAACTGGGCCGTAGCAAGGTGACGATCGTCACCAAGGCGAACGTGCTGCCGCAATCCGACGGGCTGTTTCGGCGGGTGGCGCTCGAAGTCGCCGCAGACTACGCCGACATCGAAACCGATGAGTTGCTCGTCGACACTGCGGCGTATTGGATGGTAAAGGAACCGACGCGCTTCGATGTGATCCTCACCCCCAACCTCTACGGCGACATCCTCAGCGATATGGCTGCGGCGTGGGGCGGTGGGCTGGGCCTGGCCCCCGCGCTCAACATCGGCCATGGTGTGGCGATTGCCGAACCGGTTCATGGCTCTGCGCCAGACATCGCCGGGAAGGGCACCGCGAACCCCACCGCCTGTTTCCTCAGCGTGGCGATGCTGATGCGCCACCACTGGAAGCAAGCCGAGGCTGCCCAGGCCGTCGAAGATGCCGTGCGCGCTGTGCTGGGCGATGGCATCCACACGCGCGACATCTACAGCGACGGCGCGATTTCCACGCAGGAGTTCACTGAAAAGGTGATTAGCAACCTCTAACCAGATACCAACGCGCAAGTAGGTTGCGTGTAATGTGAACGTCCGTTACACTAATGCTAGAACTTTGTTACCTTAGTGAAGTTTGTAAACGCAGAGGTAGCCTGGAGATTAGGACGAAACGGTATGCCGGATAGAACGCGGATTCTTATTGTTGAAAATGATCCGGCGGCAGTAAGCTACTTGTCGTTTGTGCTTGCCGATAGCAACGTGCAAATCGTCGATAGTTGTGAGCAGGCACTCTACGCCGCTTTGGAACTTTGCCCCGATATTCTCATTGTGGACGATCACCTTGGCGAGAAAACCGCTCGCCTGTGCATTGCTGCCCGCGAGCAACTCGCGCTGGCGCACACGCGCATCATCGTGCTTACCGCGCGCGGAGGGGTGCCCTTCGGCCCACAGGCCTATGCCGCGCCCTACGCTAACGTTGTCTTGCAACGTCCATTTAGCCGCGCGGACTTATTAGCGGCGGTTGGCGTTGGGGTCGCAGTGTAACAAATCGTTGATAATCTCAATATTTGCTACTTTTTTTCATGGGGGAACCATCTTTGGTGCTACAATCGCGTTGGTCGTAATGAAGACAGGACGTGACCCCAATGAAGAGACCGACCATCCTCGTGGTGGACGACGAACAAGGCTTTCTGCAAATTATGCAGGTGATTTTGCAACGTGCGGGCTACCACCCGAAGCTAGCACGCGGCGGTGAAGAAGGCCTGCGTCAACTGCAATTATTCCAGCCAGACCTCGTTATTCTCGACGATAACATGCCAGACATCACGGGCGGCGAAATTTGCGCCAAGCTAAAGGCCGACCCCGACACGTCGCACATCCCCGTGATTATGTATAGCGCCGGGTCGCGCATCCACAACGAACATTATGTGGATCACATCGGCGCGGATGCAGTGCTTACCAAGCCCAGCATGCCCAACGAAATCCTCGAGGCGGTTCAGTCCTGCCTTAGCGCGAACGTTTAACCCCGGGGGCCACATGGCCCCTTTTTACAACCCCACCCCCACAAAGCGCGTATACTCCGTATAGTCTGTATAGGGTACGGAGCAACAAAACCATGATTC
>CAYSVE010000338.1:0-6633 GCA_964434365.1 uncultured Anaerolineaceae bacterium
CGGGGGTTGGGGGGGGTGGCGGCGCGGCGGGGGGGGGCCCGGGGGGGGGGGGGGGGCGGGGGGGGCGGGGCGGGGGGCGCGCTGATGCGCACGTCCCGCGTGGTCGTGGCGCAGCACCCGGCGCTGGGGGTATATCGCCTGTACGCCGATGACAACAAGGAAGTCATCTTCACCGAAAACGAGACCAACAACGCGCGGCTCTATAACCAGGCAAACGCACGGCCCTACGTGAAGGACAGCTTCCACAGCTACATCATCGGCGGCGATGCTGCCGCCGTAAACCCGGAGAAAACCGGCACCAAAGCGGCAGCGGTCTATCGCTTGCGGGTAGGCGCGGGCAACACGCAGACGATCACCCTGCGCCTGAGCGCCGGCGACGTAAAAACCCCCTTCGCCGATGCCGATAAAATCCTCGCGGAACGCCTGAAGGACGCCGACGCATTTTACGATGCCGTGGCCGCCGAGGGCCTCAGCGACGACCAGAAGCACGTGCAGCGCCTCGCGCTGGCAGGTATGATGTGGACGAAGCAACTGTTCTACTTCGACATCGAGCAGTGGTTGCGCGGCGACCCTGGCACGATTCCGCCGCCGTATGGGCGCAACTATGGCCGCAACAACGAGTGGCAGCACCTCAACAACTTCGACATCATCTCCATGCCAGATAAGTGGGAGTACCCGTGGTACGCAGGCTGGGACCTCGCCTTCCACTGCATCCCGTTGGCGATGATCGATCCCGACTTTGCCAAGGAGCAACTCATCCTGCTTACGAAGGAATGGTACATGCACCCGAACGGCCAACTGCCCGCATACGAGTGGGCCTTCGGCGATGTGAACCCGCCGGTGCATGCGTGGGCGGCATGGCGGGTGTACGAAATGGACGGCATGAAAGACACCGACTTCCTGAAGCGCATCTTCAACAAAATGCTGCTGAACTTCACATGGTGGGTGAACCGTAAGGACGAAGACGGCAACAACATCTTCCAGGGTGGCTTTTTGGGCCTCGATAACATCAGCCTGTTCGACCGTAGCGCCGCCCTGCCGACCGGCGGCCACATCAACCAGAGCGACGGCACGGCCTGGATGGGCTTCTACTGTATGGTGATGATGAACATGGCGCTGGAACTCGCCCAGGACGATTCCTCATACGAAGACATGGCCGTGAAGTTCTAAGAGCACTTTTTGTGGATCGCGCAGGCCATCAGCGAGGACGCACACGGCGGTGTGGGCGTGTGGGATGAGCAGGACGGCTTCTTCTATGATGTGCTGCAACTCCCCGGTGGGCAGGTGGTGCCGTTGAAGGTGCGCTCGCTGGTGGGCCTCATGCCGCTTATCGCCGTCGAGACGGTGGGCCAGGAGACACTCGACAAGTTCGGCGAGTTTTCGCGGAGTATCGACTGGCTGTGCGAGCACCGGCCACGTTTGGCGCAGAATTTATCCGAGGTGACGGTCCCCGGCTACGGCAGCGCGCACCTGTTCGCCATGCCCACCGAGGATCGCCTGCGCAAGGTGCTGCACTATATGCTAGACGAGAACGAATTCCTCTCGGCGTACGGCATTCGCAGTGTGAGCAAGGTCCACGAAGCGCCGTATGCCCTCAACATCGGTGGGCGCGATTTCAGCATTGAATACTGGCCTGCCGAGAGCAAGAGTGGTCTGTTCGGCGGCAATAGCAACTGGCGCGGGCCTATCTGGTTCCCCATCAACTATTTGCTCATCGAGGCGCTGCGGAAGTATCACCGTTACTACCACGAGAGCTTCAGAGTGGAGTGCCCCACCGGCAGCGGCATGATGATGACCTTGGACGAAGTCGCGGATGAGTTATCGCGGCGGTTGGCGGGCATCTTCCTGCGCGGCGAAGACGGCAAGCGCGCGGTCTTCGGCGGGGTAGACAAGTTCCAGACGGACCCACACTGGCGCGACCACGTCCTGTTCCACGAGTACTTCCACGGCGATAACGGCGCGGGCCTGGGTGCCAGCCACCAAACCGGGTGGACGGGACTGATCGCCGACATATTGCAGCGCACCAGGTAGCCCATGGCCTTCTGTCCCATCACGGGCCGCCCAACGACCGACGCCGAACTGGCCGAGGTCCGTTGGTTGGCCCCACGCGTAATCGACCACATACGGACACACAACCCAGATTGGACCCCGGACCAGGGGGCGTGTCCGTCGTATGTGCAGCAGGCCTTGCTGGAAATCCTGCTCGAAGAGGGCGACATGGCCTTCCATCAGAGTGTGCAGGCGCAGGTTCCGCTAGATGCTGAAGCGGCATTCGGCGCAATACCGACGCCCCTGCGCTTGCACGCCGATGTGCGCTACACGGGCAAAGGGGCGACGATCGCGATGATCGACTCTGACTTTTACCCCCACCCAGACCTCACCCACCCCACAAACCGGGTGCGCGCCTTCGTCGACGCGACGCAAGACCCGCCCGCGCTCGTTGTGTTTGGGCCAGACGACACACCCGACTGGCCCGGCGCGCACGATGGGCGGTCGGCACAGTGGCACGGCACCATGACGGCGACGGCAGCGGCGGGCAATGGTTGGCAGAGCCACGGCCTGTATAGGGGGTTGGCGAGTGATGCCGACCTCGTGCTGGTGAAAACCTACCAGGAGGGCGTGGGCATCAGCGATGCGGTTATCGCGCGGGCATTGCGCTGGGCCGCCGACCATGCAGAAGCGTTCGGCATCTACGTGGTGAACCTCTCGCTGGGCGGTGAAGCGCCGCCCACCCCCGGCAACGCCATCGACGTTGGCATACAAGCGCTGGTGGATGCGGGCGTCGTCGTCACAGCAGCGGCGGGCAACGATGGCGTGCGCCGTCTGGTGCCACCGGCGTCCTCACCTGCGGCAATCACGGTCGGTGGCATCGACGACGAGAACGACTTCGATGATGAAACGCGCCAGTTGTGGCACAGCAACTACGGCGAGAGCACCGAAGGCGGCATCAAACCCGAGCTGGTTGCACCGAGCATCTGGGTGGTTGCGCCGGTGCTGCCAGGCACCGATGTCGCAGCCGAGGCCGAGCGACTGTTCGAGCAGCGCGGGCACCCCGATGCCGAAGCGCGCATCGCGGAACTCAAGCTGGTGACGCCACACTACCAACATGTGGACGGTACGAGCTTCGCCGCGCCCCTGGTGGCGAGCACGGTCGCGTGTATGCGCGAGGCCAACGCGGACCTCTCGCCCACGCTCATCCGCGACTTGTTGATCGAAACGGCGCTACGACTCCCCGAGGTAGACCAGAGTCGGCAGGGGCACGGCGTGTTACAGGCGGGGATAGTCGTCGGTGCGGCCATGCGCGAGCACCACGGCTACTCGATGTTCGCGTCGCCGGTGGTAACGAGCCAGCAGGTGCAGTTCATGTTGCACACCCACGCCGCCGACTCGGTGGCCGTGATGGGCAGTTGGGACGGCTGGCAAACGCCCCTCGCGGCAGAGGCAGTCGAAGAGGGGGTGTGGGTCGCGACCCTCGATGATGCCCCGGCACAGGACATCGCGTACAAGTTCATCATCGATGGGCACCACTGGCTAGACGATCCGCTGAATTCGCGCAAAGTCCACGACGCGTACGGTGGGTTCAACAGCTACCTGCCCGCGTCGGCCTTCGGTTGAGGGACACCTGCTGACGGAAAAAACAGCGTTTTTACGAGGGATGTACCCCCACCCAAGGGGCAATCATCTACAGAACATTAAAGCGATTTTCACAACAAACGAGTGAGGAGCAAAAGCATCGCATGAAGGGCATAAAAGGTAAGAAGGTATTGGTGACGGGTGGCAGCAGCGGCATCGGCCAGGCGATTGCCATCAAATTTGCCGAGTACGGCGCGGATGTGGTCATCAATTACTACCGCGACCGCGACGAAGCCGAAGACACACAGGAAGCGCTCGACTGGTGCCGGGGGCAGGTGCAGCAGTTCGGTAACAAGGACCTGCTGGTGCAGGCCGACGTGAGCAAGAAAGAAGACGTGGACCGCATGTTCGACACGGTGTTCGAGGAATGGGGCACCATCGACTATGTGATCAACAACGCGGGCATCCAAATCGCCGCCGATAGCCACGAACTGGAAATCGAGCGGTTTACGCGCGTCATCAACACGAACACCATCGGCGCGTTTATGGTCGCGCAGCGTGCGATTCAGCACTTTTTAGAGCAAGACAAAGAAGGTGTCATCATCAACGTGAGCAGCGTGCACCAGCTGATTCCTAAGCCGCGCTTCGTCGGCTACAGCGTGAGCAAGGGCGGGATGCAGAACCTCACCCGCACCCTGGCCCTGGAGTACGCAAGCCGCAAAATCCGCGTGAACGGCATCGGGCCAGGCGCGACGGTCACGCCGATCAACCGCGCGTGGATCGACGACCCGGAGAAGAAGGAAATGGTGGAAAGCCACATCCCGATGGGCCGCGCCGGCGAATCGGAAGAAATGGCCGAGGCGACGGCCTTCCTGTGCAGCGACCTCGGCGCGTACATCACCGGGCAAACGCTGTTCATCGATGGCGGCCTGACGCTCTACCCGGACTTCCGCACCGCGTGGTCGTCGGAATAGCTTGTCGATGACGCAACGCAACCAGAGCATCGCCGCTGTGTACCTCAGCGGAATGCTCGCCGGTATTTCTCTGATTTTGTTTCCGTCGGCGGGCACGTTGTTCACCGACGCGAATTTTCACGCGCTGAGCGGCTCGCAGTTCGGGGTGTTGTTTACACCACAGATCATCACTGCGATTGCCTCGTCGTTCCTCACGGCGACGTTGGCCCGCCGCACGAGTATGAAACGTGTCCTGCAAACCGGGCTGCTGTTCACGGTGTTGGCAATGGGGCTGCTGGTACTCAGCGCGGTGAATATCGGCAGCGCGATCACGTTTCCGTTGTTGCTATGCGCGACAGCGGCCATCGGCGCGGGGTTTGGCTTCACCATCAGCGCGCTCAACGCGTACGCCTTCGACCTCTTCCCCGGCAACGAAGATAGCGCGGTTACGGCCATCCATGTGATGACCGGCACCGGGCAGGTCGGCGCGGCGCTTATCCTCAGTTTTTTCGTGCGGGTCGGAAGTTGGTGGGGTGCACCGCTCGCGATTGCGGTCGTCGTCGCGGCGATGCTGGCCTTCCAGGTGAGGTTATCGCTGAAACTGCGGGCCGAAACCGCCGCCGAAACCGGCAACACCCCCGCCGCCGAATCTCGGGGGGGGCTGCCGCTGCGGGTGTGGCTGTTCGCACTGGTGACGTTCGCCTACGGCGCAATCGAGGGCACGTTCGGCAACTGGACGCCGATTTACCTTGAGCGCGGCGCGGGCCTCACGGCGGCGCAGGCCGCGCTGGGCCTGTCGATCTTCTGGGCGTCGGTGACGGCGGGGCGGGTGTTGTTCGCCGTCGCGGCGACGCGCATCAACGTGAAGCCGCTGTTCTACATGACACCGTTCGTTGTGGGCGCGGTCTTCGTGTTGCTGCCGACGCTGGGTGGCACCGTCGCGAACTACGGCGCGTTGGTCGTGGCGGGGTTGGCGATTAGCTACTTCTTCCCGTACAGCATCAGCCTTGCCAGCGCGGAATACCCGCTCATCACCGCAGCGGTAAGTGGTTCGCTCGTCGCCGGGTTGCAACTCGGCAACGGCATCAGCGCGAACCTGGTCGGCTTTGCGAGCGAAAGCATCAGCCTTGCGACGATCTTCCAGCTATCGGCGTTTTATGCGGCAGTGATGGCGGTGGTCGTCATTTACCTGGGCCGCACAAAACGACCCACCGAAACCGAAACGATGAACGACATGCACGCGGACCTGCCGTGTATGCCGGCGCCGTGTCCGCAGGTGTATAGCAAGGAGGCAGCCTAATGCAAAAGATTCTCGGCACAGCCTTTCGCATCGGCAATTTAGAGCGCGCCATCGAGTTTTATACGACGGTGCTGCCCTTTACGCACGAGAAAACGTACTCGCTAGAGGGTGCGCCGTACGATCAACTTACCGGCCTGGAGGACGTGCTGATGCGCAAGGCGCGGCTGTCGGTAGGCGCGCAACACATCGAACTGGTGGAGGTGCAATCGCATTTGGGGCGGCCTATCCCAATCGATAGCCAGAGTAACGACCGCTGGTTCCAGCATGTGGCGATCGTCGTCAGCGATATGGACGCGGCCTATGCGCATCTGCGTGAGCACCGAGTGCAGCACGTGTCGTCGATGCCGCAGACCCTGCCGGAGTACATCGAAGGCGCGGCGGGCATCCGCGCGTTCTACTTCCGCGACGCCGACGGCCACAACCTCGAACTAATCTGGTTCCCCGAGGGCAAAGGCAACCCGAAGTGGCAGACGATGGACGGACTGTTCATCGGCATCGACCACACGGCCATCGGCATCGCCGACACACCGCGCAGCCTCGGCTTCTACCGGGATAAGTTGCGCCTGACGGTGGCCGGAGAAAGCGAAAACTACGGCCCCGAGCAGGAGCGGTTGAACATGGTGTTTGGGGCGCATTTGCAAATTACCGGCTTGCAGGCCGCCGACGGCGGCATCGGCCTGGAGTTTTTGGAGTATCTGTCGCCGCCGGGCGGGCGGGCCATGCCCGCCGATTCAAGCATCGCGGACCTGTGGTACTGGGAAACGGTCATAGTCGCCGGCGACTTCGACGGCGTGATCGCAAACCGCC
>CAYSVE010000339.1:0-6625 GCA_964434365.1 uncultured Anaerolineaceae bacterium
AGGGCGCGGTGGTGCGCAAGGGCCGTCGGGCGCGCCTCCACCACCTGGTTATCTTCCACCTTCACGATCATATCTGGGTGGGCATCCATTTCTAGCTGCCCCTTTGGCCCCTTCACCGTGATGTGCTGCTGGTTGATCTTCACATCCACCTTCGCGGGGATGTCGACCGGTTTCCGTCCAATACGAGACACGGTTACCCTCCTACCACACGTAGCACAGCACTTCGCCACCCACCCGATGCCGCCGGGCCTGGTCTGCGGTCATCACACCCTTGGGCGTGGTGACGATGGCGATGCCGGTACCACTGAGCACACGCGGCATGTCGCGGCGGCCACGGTAAATGCGCCGCCCCGGCTTGCTAATGCGCTGAATGTTCGTGATGACGGGCTGGCGATTACGGCGCGGCCCGTAGTACTTGAGGTCGATCTCGATGACTTTGAACTTGCCATCCTCGTTGATGCGGTAGTCGCTGACGTACCCCTCTTCGGTGAGGATGCGAGCGATTTCGACCTTCAACTTGCTATGCGGGATTTCCACCACGCGCTTTTCGACCATCAGCGCATTGCGGATACGCGTGAGCATATCGGCTATTGGATCACTCGTAGACATATCCCGCCTCCTACCAACTGGACTTCGTCATACCTGGAATCTGCCCTTTTACCGCGTGTTCGCGGAGGCAGATGCGGCACAGGCCAAAGCGACGATAGTAGCCCCGAGAGCGCCCGCACACGCGGCAACGGTTGCGTACGCGTACTTTGTACTTGCGGTTCTTCTCGCGATTGATGTTAGATTTTCTTGCCATGACTTCTTCCGTTAGTTCTCGCGGAAGGGCATGCCGAGCAACCGTAGCAGTCGGCGGCCTTCCTCATCCGTCTCGGCAGTCGTAACGATGGTAATTTCCATACCCCGAACTTTATCGACCTTGTCGATCTGAATTTCGGGGAAGACCAGTTGCTCGCGCAGGCCGATGGTGTAGTTGCCACGGCCATCGAACGTGTCTGGCGACACCCCACGGAAGTCGCGGATACGCGGCAGCGCAATGTGGATGAGCCGGTCTACCAGCGCCCACATCTTCTCGCCGCGCAGGGTTACCTTCGTGCCGATGGCACGACCCTCGCGCAGCTTAAAGCCTGCGATGCTCTTCTTGGCCTTCGTCACAACGGGTTGCTGCCCGGTAATCAGCCGCAAGTCTTCCACGGCGCCGTCCAGCGCTTTGGCGTTGTCCACCGCTTCGCCCACGCCGATGTTCACCACCACCTTGGTAATCCGCGGCACGCGCATCACATTGGGGTAGTTGAACTCGTCCATCAGCGTTTGCACGACCGTGTCCTGATAGCGTTCGTATGTCGGGTTCATCGCGTACGCTCCTAAATATCCACGTTCGAGTCGCACTTTTTGCAGTAGCGCACCTTTTTGCCGTCTTCGGTGTACCGAAAGCCAACACGGGTGCGCTCGCCGCAACTAGGGCACACGAGCATCACATTCGAGAGGTCCATCGGCGCGCTGAAATCCAGGATTTGCGCGGGCAACTGCTGGCCGCCTGCGCCCTGGCGCGCACGATGATGGCGCTTGGCGATGTTCACCCCGTCTACGATGACGCGATTCTTCTTGGGGTTAACGTCGATGACCTCACCACGCTCCCCGATGTCTTTACCGGCGATGATTTCGACTTCATCGCCCTTCTTAATGCGTTGCATCCTTCACCAACTCCTTAGAGCGTCTCCGGCGCGAGCGAGACGATCTTCATAAAGCCCTTGTCGCGCAGTTCGCGGGCCACCGGCCCGAACACACGCGTACCCGCCGGGTTCGTGAGGTCTTCCTTGAGGATGACCGCCGCGTTGTCCTCGAAGCGAATCGTCGAGCCATCGGCACGACCATACTCTTTGTTCGTCCGCACGATAACTGCCCGCACGATGGTGCTCTTTTTGATGTTGCCCTGCGGCGACGCCGACTTTACCGTCGCGACGACGATGTCGCCGATGCGGCCATACTTCTTGACAGAGCCACCCAACACGCGGATCACAAGCAGCTCTTGTGCGCCGGTGTTATCGGCAACCTTCAAACGAGATTCAACCTGGATCATCGTCCCTTACTCCTCATCATCCGCATCCGGGGCGGCCTCATCGGCCTCCGGCGCATCGTCGACAAGTGCGTCGGGCGTGTTCTCTGGCTCGTTGTCTTCCAGGCCGATGTGCTCCACCGCGACGACTTCTTGCTCGTCGGAAACGGTGGTGACCACCTTGTTGCCCGGGTCTTCGATCACCTGCTCCACCGCCCAGCGCTTACGCTTACTCAGCGGCTTGCTCTCCACGATGCGCACAATCGCGCCGATCGGGATCGCATTAGTTTCATCATGGGCCATCACGCGCTTGCTCGTGCGCACGACCTTCTTGTAGATACGGTGTGGTTTCAGTCGTTCGATTTCGACCACCACCGTCTTGTCCATCTTGTCGCTAACAACGCGGCCTTGCAGCCGCCGACGGTTATTCGACATGGTTACTCGGTCCCTTCTTCGGCAGCGAGTTCCCGCGCCAGCTCACGCTCACGCCGCACGGTTTGCAGCCGTGCGATGATCCGCCGTGTTTTGCGAATCGAGTTCGTATCTTCGAGCTGGCCTGTCGCCTTCTGGAAGCGGAACAGCCGCCAGTTATTACGTTGATCTTCGAGTTCGTCGAGCAACTCTTCGTCGCTCAGCTCACGAATTTCGCGAATGTCCATCGTTTAGCTCACCTCTAGCCCGCTGATGGGGTCGATGCGTTTGACGAACTTCGTCTTGCACGGCAGCTTGTGCGACGCCAACCGCAGCGCCTCGCGCGCCGTGGCTTCGTCCACACCACCCATCTCGAACAGGATGCGGCCCGGCTTCACCACGGCCACATAGAACTCCACGGAACCCTTACCCTTACCCATGCGCGTTTCGGCGGCTTTCTGGGTAATCGGCTTGTCGGGGAAGATGCGGATCCAGATTTTGCCGCGCCGCTTGATGTAACGAACCATCGCGCGGCGGCAGGCTTCGATCTGCCGACTGCTGACCCAGGCCGGTTCGGTGGCCTGCAAGCCGTACTCCCCGAAGTTCACGGTGTAGCCACCCTTGGCTTTGCCCTTCATGCGCCCGCGGAACTGCTTGCGGTGCTTCATGCGCTTCGGCATTAACATCGTGTTTCGCTCCTACTTGCTGACGTACGCGCCAGCGTTCTCGTCGTTACTCGGGCCATCGTCGAGGATGTCGCCCTTGTAGATCCACACCTTAATGCCGATGCGGCCCATCGCAGTGAGCGCCTCGGCAGTGCCGTACTGTACGTCGGCACGCAGGGTGTTA
This sequence comes from uncultured Anaerolineaceae bacterium, assembly GCA_964434365.1. Taxonomy (GTDB): domain Bacteria; phylum Chloroflexota; class Anaerolineae; order Aggregatilineales; family Phototrophicaceae; genus CAYSVE01. The sequence continues at coordinate 3,320 of CAYSVE010000339.1, forward strand.
CGGGGGATACGCCCCTCGCTGACCCACTCGCGGCGGGCCATGTCGGCACCACCCAGGCGGCCCCCCACTTCGATGCGGATACCGCCCGCGCCCTGGCGCATGGCCTGGCCCACCGCACGCTTAATCGCGCGGCTGTGGCCGATGCGGCGCTCTAGCTGGTCGGCGATGCTCTCGGCAACAAGGGTCGGGTCGAGGTCGGGCTTATCCACCTCTACCACTTCGACCTTCACCTTCTTGCCGGTTTTGCTCTCCAGCACACGGCGGAGTTCCTTCACCGTTTCGCCCTTACGACCGATGACGATGCCGGGGCGGGCAGTGTGAACATGCGCAACCACCTGGTTCGGAAAGCGCTCGATTTCGATGCGCGAAACGCCCGCGTGATTGGTCTTCTCTTTGATGTATGTGCGGATGTAGCGATCTTCTTCTAGGAGATCGACATACCGCTTACCTTCGGCGTACCAGCGCGTGTCCCACTCACGGTTCACGCCCAGGCGGAAGCCGATGGGATTAACTTTGCGGCCCATGCTACTCCTCCTCTCGTTCTTCCAAGATAACGGTGAGGTGCGCTGTGCGCTTCACACGCGGCTTGTACCGACCGCGCGCCCCCGCCTTGTAGCGCTTCATGGAAACACCCTCATCGGCGAAAATTTGCGCGACGAACAGGTCTCCACGGCTCAAGTCGAAGTTGTTCTCGGCATTGGCCACCGCACTTGCCAGCGTTTTGCTCACAAACTCGGCGCCCTTCTGCGGCATGAACTTCAGCGTGGTCAGCGCCACCTCAGCGTCCATCCCACGCACCTGGTCGCAAACTAGGCGCAACTTCTGGGAGGAAATGGGCAGGTGCTTGGTTTTTGCTCGTACTTCCATCGCGTAACCCCTTAGCGCCGCTTCTTCTTCTCTTCGACGAGGTGGCCCTTGAAGGTGCGCGTTGGCACGAACTCACCCAGTTTATGGCCGACCATATTCTCGTTGACGTAGATCGGCACATGCTTGCGGCCATCGTGCACGCCGATCGTGTGGCCCACCATCTGCGGGAAGACCGTGCTGGCACGGCTCCACGTGCGGATCATCCGCTTCTTCTTCTTGCCTTCATTCATATCTACAACCTTCTTCAGAAGGCTAGGGTCTACGTATGGCCCTTTTTTAAGTGAACGCGACATCGCAGCTTCCTCTTATCACTTACCGGCGACGCCGCTTACCGCGCCGACGCACAATGAACTGGCTGGTGCGCTTGTTTTTGCGGGTGCGCTTGCCCAATGCAGGCTTACCCCAGGGCGTCTTCGGGCCTGGCATACCAATACCCGTACGCCCCTCACCACCACCGTGCGGGTGGCTGTCTGGGTCCATCGCAGTACCACGCACCGCAGGCCGCCAACCCATCCAACGGCGACGCCCGGCCTTACCGAGCTTGATGTTGCCGTGGTCGGTGTTGCCTACCTGGCCGATGGTCGCCATGCAGTTCTCGTGGATGAGGCGAACCTCACCACTTGGCATGCGAACCTGGGCGTACTTGCCCTCCTTCGCGACGATCTGCGACGACACGCCAGCCGAGCGCGCAATTTGCCCACCCCTACCGGGTTGCAGTTCCACATTGTGGACCTGCGTACCGACCGGGATATCCTTGATTTGCAGCGCATTGCCCGGGCGCAGGCGCGCGTTTGCCCCATTGCCTACCACATCGCCAACGGTTAGGCCGATCGGCGCAATGATGTAGCGCTTCTCGCCGTCTTCGTATTGCAGCAACGCGATGCGTGCGCTGCGGTTCGGGTCGTACTCGATGGCGATGACCTCTGCCGTGGAGTCGAACTTATCCCGCTTGAAGTCGATAATGCGGTAGCGGCGCTTGTGGCCACCCCCGCGATGACGCACCGTGATGCGACCCTTGTTATTGCGGCCTGCCTTCTTGCGCAGGGCCGTCGTCAGCGACCGCTCGGGCCGCGACTTGGTGATCTCTTCGAACGAGTGGCCGGTCATATCGCGCCGGCCGGCGCTCGTGGGCTTGTATACTTTAACTGGCATCGGTCAAGTCCCCTTAGACGTTGAACAGTTCGATCTCGTCGCCGTCTTCGAGGGTGACGATGGCCTTCTTCCACTGTTTCGAGCGCATGTACCAGTTACGCCCACGCCGCCCACGCTTGGCGGGCATCACCATCGTTCGCACCTTCTTCACTTCCACGTCGAAGATCACTTCCACGGCTTCGCGGATTTGAATCTTGTTGGCGTTGGGTGCCACCTCGAAGACATACTGATTAAAATCATCCGCGATGATGTTCGACTTTTCGGTAATCACCGGGCGCTTGAGGACATCGTAAATGTGCAGTTCGTGGCCCATTGTTACGCCTCCTTGCCCCAGATGCTCGTTATCACGTCTAGCGCGGCCAGCGGCACCACCACTTTGTCGTGGGTTAGCAGGTCGCGGATGTTCAGGTAGTTCACATTCAGCACCGCCGCGTCGGCGATGTTGCGCACGCTGCGGTAAGCCGGGCTGCCCTTCTCCTCGCTGGTAAGCAACAGCAGGGCATTCGTGCCCCCCGTGAGATTTTGCAGCACCGCAGCCGCTTCTCTGGTCTTTGGCTCGCTCAGCGCGAAGTCATCCACGAAAACGAGTTGATCATCCTTCATCAGCGCGCTCAGCGCATTGCGGATGGCCTGCTGCCGCATTTTGCGGGGCATGGCCTTGGTGTACTTGCGGGGCTTCGGGCCGAAGGCCTGGCCGCCGCCTACGAAAATAGGGGCCGTGCGTGCACCATGGCGGGCACGACCAGTACCCTTCTGGCGATAAATCTTCGCGGTGGAGCCGCGCACCTCGGTGCGGTTCTTCACCTTGTGGTTGCCCTGGCGTGCGTTGGCAGTTTGCCGCACATACGCCTGGTGCATCAGGCCTACGTTGATGTCCTCGATACCGAAAATGGCGTCTGGCAGGTTAACCGTATCTACCTGGTCACCATTCACATTCAATACGGGTGCTTCCATCGATCGTTACTCCTAGTGCGCCTTGCGCGCGGCCTTCACGAGCACGATGCCACCCTTGCGGCCCGGCACCGAGCCGCGTACCGCCAGCAGGTTCTTCTCTGCGTCGACCACTTCGAGCTTCAGGTTTTGCACGGTCACACGTTCGTTGCCCATGCGGCCACCCATGCGCTGCCCCTTGAGCGTGCGTCCTGGTGTGGCACACATACCGATCGAACCCGGTGCACGCTCGCGGTCGCTCTGGCCATGTGTTTTCGGCTGGCGGCCAAAGCCGTGCCGCTTCACAGTACCGGCGAACCCACGCCCTTTGCTCACGCCGACCACATCCACCAGTTC
>CAYSVE010000340.1:0-6613 GCA_964434365.1 uncultured Anaerolineaceae bacterium
TGTCGCGCCTGATAAGCTCATCCGCCGCCTCGACAGCCTCGTCGTACTGCCCCCGGCGCATTCTGCGGATGGCCTGATGCACTTCCTTGGGCGTTTGCTGCCGAAACAACAAAACACCCGCCACCATCCAGCCCAGTGCACCCCCGAAAATCACATTGCGGAGCGTCCCCTCGAAGAAGATGAGCGCCAGCACCACCGCCCCGACTGCCGGGGCCGCAATCGCCAATGTGCGCAGGCGCGCCCCTTCCGGCGAGTAGATCATCGCCACCGCGACCAAAAATACGAGCGCCAGCCCGGTTTGTGCGGCGACACCCCAGGCTGCCCCCGCACTGAAGCCGTTCAACAGCACGCCCGCCACACCCGTGACAATAAGCAACCCCACGACCAACCGCCCGCGCGGCCCGGCCAATGGGGCACTCAAAATATTGAATATCCGGCCCAACATCGTGTTTGTGTCCGACTCTCTGTTGCTACCGATCGATCGACGGTAATCGTATCATAGGCGGCTAGCGGTGGGCATAGCGTTCCAGCACAATGGCAACAGACATATCATCCAGTTGGGGTTGAAGTCTCACCGGTATGCCCTCGGCGTTCAGCCACACCGTAGTCACGACTTCATCCTCCCAATCTGCGAGGTACATATCGACGCGGCGCGCGGGTTTTCCATCGATCACATCGTTGGACAATTTCACATTGTGGGAGACGGTATCGGGTTTTAGCGCCCGTTGTTCTTGGGCATCTGGCCGATTGAACACGGCAACGTCTTCACCTGATTTCGACACCCAACCGTAGAACAGCGTTGAATATGGAAACAACCGCCCGCCGTCCGGCATGTCCAGTTCGGCGTATTCACGTGGTTCGGCCTTCACACTACGCCCGACGAGCACCTTACCGTCTTCGAGCGTGTAGGCCGCCTTCGCGTTAAAGCCCTTTGGCCCATAAGCGTGCACGTCGAAGCGCTCGATTTGCTTACTCTCCGCGCCCACATACGCCTCGATGAGATGACTCCACCCGTTGTGCTCGCGCCCATCGACATCCACGCGGATGAACTTGCCCCCATCGGCCTGCTCGTGAATGCTCCAGTGCTCAACGAGGCCCATCGGCTTGTCGTCGGCATAGTGGCGATACAACCCGCTCGCCACAAACTTCTCGGAGAGGGGGACGGGGTGGATGGTGCGCATTTAGTCGGCGTCCCCTATTTCGACGTAGATGCGCTTGTTGATGCCGCCCTTGCTTTTGTACTGCGGGATGCTCAGCTTGCCGACCTCGCGCGTGTTGGCGACGTGTGTGCCACCATCGGCTTGCAAGTCCAGGCCGATGATTTCCACGGTACGTATTTCGGTGATGTGCTCCGGCAATAAGTTGATCTTCGTGCGGATGAGGTCGGGGATTTGCATGGCCTCGTCGCGCGGGAGGGTGTTTACGCGGATGTCGCGCGCGGCGGCCACCTCGGCGTTGATCTTCGCCTCGATTTCAGCGACGAGTTCCTTCTGCATCCGCTCGAACTCGAAGTCCATGCGACCTTTCAGCGGCTCCATGTTGCCGCCGGTCACGCTTGCGCCATAGTCGCGGAAGACCACGCCGCACAAAATGTGCATCGCGGTGTGGGTGCGCATCAGCTTGTGGCGGCGCGCCCAGTCGATTTCACCGCTGACGGTCGCACCCTCCGGTGGCAGGCTCTCACCATCGAGGATGTGCGCGCCGTCGCGGCCCATCTTCACGACGGAATAGGTCGTGCCCTCGTGGGTGAGCGTGCCGAGGTCGCTGGGTTGGCCGCCCCCGCCAGGGTAAAACGCCGATTGGCCGAGGTAGACGGCGTTGTTCTCCGCATCGATGCGGGTTACGGTCGCGTCGAAGGTCTTCAGGTAGGCGTCAGTGTGGTATAGCGCTGCGGTGTCAGTCATTTTGGTTGGCCTCCAGGTCTATCGTCATACGCACCATAATCTCCTCACCACCAATGGACCGCCAGAAGGCGCGGCCAATCTCGTTATTGGCGGCCACATTCCACTCGACGATGCGCAGGCCCTTGCCCTTAAACCACGCAACGAGCGTCTTCACCAGTTTGCGCCCATACCCACCTCGCCGATACGCCGGATGCACGAAAATATCGGCCAGCAGGCCGCTTTTCTCCTGGATGAACATATCCGGCAGCATATCCACGATGAAGCCCATCACATAGCCGACGACCTTATCACCCTCCATCGCGACGAGTACCAGCGCATCCGGGTCTTCGAGCGACCGAAAGACCATGCGGCCATAGGTGCGGTCGCCGTCGGCGGCGGCGATAGGCATATTCGAGTCGAGTTGTTGATGATAGTCGACGAGCATTTCCCACAATTCGACGATGTCGCCGATGTCGTCGGCGGTGGCCGCGCGGATGGTCATCGGTCGATTCTCAGCCACATCTGCTCGACCCATACGCGCGCGCCACGCGCGCGCCAGAAGGCCTGCTCGACGGCGGCGCGGCGCGGTACATTGGCGATGACCGTGGTGAACCCGGCTTTGGCGTAGGTGTCCAGCAGGGCATCGAGCAGCACCCCGCCGACGCCACCCTGCCCACGATGGGCATCCACGGCCATTTCGCGCACGATGGCGATTTTTTCGGGCAGCATGCCGGGCGGCGCTGCATCGACGGCCCCCAACACATACCCCATCACGAGGTCGTCGCGCAGCGCAATGAGCAGCGTGTAGGCGGGGTTCGTTAGCCAGCCTTCGGCGGCGGCCTGCCATCGCGACGCACCATCGGGCGCGGGGCGCATTCGTGGGTCGAACTGTGCGTTGATATCGGCGCGTTCCTGCCATAAGTCCGCGAGGCGGCGCAGGTCGGCTTGGGTTGCGGGACGGGTGGAAAACACGGGAGGCTCAAGGTGCTAATGTATTTGCGCAAGCATAGCACGGCAGTAGAATTAACGCTATGACTGCGATCGAACTCGACCCCTCCGAACTCCCGATATGGATGCGCCGCGCCCAGCGCCGCACCGACTGGGGCATCGTCATCGTGTTGGCGTTTGCGCTGCTGACGGCGTGGCCCCTTATCTTCGCGCCGACACTCTCGACGGCAAACGACATGGAAAATTACATGTTCCGCGTCAGCGATTACGCGGCGACGATTAGTGAAGGCCGGTTGTATCCGCGGTGGTCGCCGAATGCGCTCGATGGTTACGGCGCACCGATACCGAACTTCTACGAGCCAGGGGCAGTATACGCTGCCGCGGTCGTCAATGTCCTGGTAACCCCCGACCCGCTGCGCGCCATCCGTGCGGTGATAATCGGCGCGTTGTTGTTGGGCACGGGTACGACCTACGCCCTGGTTACACGGCGGTCGGGGGCCGCGGCGGGGATCGTCGCTGCGGCGTTGTATGGCCTAAGCCCTTACGTGAGCCTCACCGCGCCGCACCTCCTCGGCGATTTCCCTGGTACGGTCGCATTGGGCTTCATCGCAATGTTGATGTGGGCTACCGATCGCCTGATGACCGATAACCGCCCGCAGGACTTTTTACTCGTGTGCACCGCGAGCTTCGTCCTGCTCATCACCGATGTACCAATGGCGTTTGCGGCCACGCTGATGGCCCTCGTGTTTGCGGCCTGGCACCTCCTCGAAGGCGCGCCACCACGGCATTTGCCGCAGTTGATCCTCGCGATGGGCGTTGGCGCGCTGATGGGCGCGTTCTACTGGCTGCCGGCCAGCCTGGAGCAAAACAGCATCGCATGGCTTGCCGAGCGCGGCCAATTGGTCACCCCTACCGTTACGCTATCGACGTTGCTTGCCCCCACCCGTCAGGTCGACCCGGCAGCCCTGCTCCCCCCGCCCCAGCTCACCCTCGGGTGGGTGCGAATAGCCTTCGCAGGCGCTTCGACGATGGCGGTCGTGGCAGTACAGCGCCGCATCAGCTTCGAGGCCCTTATGCTTGTCGTTGGGGTGGGCATAGGCGCGATTATGCTCGTGGGCTTCGGCGAGCAAACGTGGCTGCTCGGCATTCTGACGTGGTGCGTGGCCTGTACCGTCGGCGCATTGGTACCGCTACGCAACCGACTCTCGCCTGCGTGGCAGCGTTTTGTGCTGGTCGCAGCCATAATGACGGTCATCAGCGGCTCGCTGCCGACGTTTTTGCTCTCAAACGCGACGACCCCCCTGCCCACCGCCACAGGGCCAAGCGCGCAGATTCGCTACGAACAGCGCGGCTTCGGTGTGGCGTTGCTTACGCCCATCGATCCCATCCCGACAACGATGACAGCGACTGCCCTGCCGAACCGCAATTTGCTCGAAAGCTACGAAACCGACAACATCGAACGGCTAAACCCAAACCAGCTTTCGTCCGAGGTGCAGGTTAGCACATTGGACGCTACAGGGCACCAGCAACGCTACCAGTTGTTCGTCGCTAGCAACCGGCAACTGACGTTTCAACAGGCGTATTTCCCTGGCTGGCGGGCCACCCTCAACGGCGAACCGTTGCCCGTTTCGGCGGAGCCGGCGACCGGCCTGCTACAGGTGCAGTTTACGCGCAGTACACTCGGTGAGGTGCGTGTTTGGCTGGGCACCACGCCGATTCGGCAGGCAAGCTGGGTCGTGAGCGGGTGCAGCGCTCTGCTCGCGCTGTTGATTACGCGCGTGCGGTATCGCCGTAGTGTCGATGCGTACCGCAGCATCGACCTGCTCACCATCGCCGAGACACGGCTGCTGATCGTCGTGTTACTGTTGACGGGCGGCCTGCTCGCCGTCGTGCTGCAAGCGCCCACCGCGCTGCGAGCACCGCGAGGGAGTGCGCTGCAAGACACCATCGCCACCGAAACCCGCTCCGATGTCGGTGTGGGGCTGTTGGCTTACGCCCTCGATAAACCACGCTACCAGCCGGGAGACACACTCTCGCTCGATTTGCACTGGTACACGGTGCGCCAAACCCAGCAGAATTACATCGCCCATGTGTATTTGGTCTCCAACATCGACGATTTTCGGCGCGTCACCAGCCCACCCCGCAACCCCGGCGGCTACCCCACCACCCGCTGGACACCCAACCTCTACGTGACGGACACCCATCGGCTGGCGTTGCCCGCGACGCTGGGGCCGGGTCGCTATCGCATCGAGGTGGAGATGCGCCCGTGCAGCCAGCCCAACTGCCCGGCAGATAATCGCATCACCTTTTTTGGGCCGAATGCCCGTGTCATCGGGCGGACGCACGTGCTCCCGACCACCGTCATCATCGAGGCCGCACCCGAGTAACTGAAACTTTTTCTCAGTTGTCGCCATCCCGTAGGCCTTGGTAATATAGGCCTCAAGGTCGTAACCGAAACCACTTTACATTGAACAAACGCGAACGCCTGGAAAAAACCATGCTGGGGGAACTGGCCGATCGCCCGCCGGTTTTGGCGTGGCGCCATTGGCCGGGCGATGACCAACGTGCTGCCGACTTTGCACATGCGCTGCTGGTGTTCCACGCTGCGTACGATTGGGACGCCGCGGTGGTGCCCCCGCACACCAGCTACCTCACCGAAGACTACGGCGTCACCAGCGCGTGGCAGGGCGATGCGACCGGCGACCGCACTGTGACTCGGCACGCCGTCACCCGCTCGTTGGAGTGGACGGAGTTGCGCGTGCTGGACCCTCAGCGGGGGGTGCTGGGCCGTCAACTGGAGTGCCTGCGGCTCGTCCGTGATGGGTTGGATGCGGACACGCCGCTCGTCATCACGGTGCCCAGCCCACTCACACAGGCCAGCGCCGTCGCGGGCGACACCCTCATGACGCGCAACATGCGCACCCACCCGGATCGTCTGCAAACCGGCCTCAACATCCTTACCGATAGCACCCTGCGCTTCGTGGAGGCCCTCCGACGAATTCCAGTAGATGGCGTGTGGCTGCTCACCACCCATGCCACCTACGATCGGCTTTCTGCGGTGGAATATGCGACCTTCGGCGCACCCTACGACCTGAAAATCCTCGAAATTGCTGCCGAGCTTTTCTGGCTAAACGGTGTGCAGATCGACGCAGATGCTCCACAATTCGAGCATGTGCAAAATTACCCGGTGGGGGTCGTCAACTGGCGCACATGTGGTAAACGGCCCGCCCTGCTACAGGGGAAGAGTATGCTGCGCGGCGCAGCCTCCGGTGGCCTCGATTCGTGGGACCACCTGTATTATGGCACCCCCGCAGCCGTGCGCGAGGCGGCCCGCAGCGCCCTCACCGATGCCAACAGCCGCCGCCTCGTGCTCGCGCCGGAGCGCGCGCTGCCGGTGGGCGTGCCCCTGAGTAACCTGCGCGCCCTGCGCGATGTCGTCAAACCTGTGGGAGTGCGTTAACGATGTCTCATCGTGTGATTTCCGGCTCGGCGAAGGGCCGCCGCCTAAAGCTCGTCCCGGGCGATACCACCCGCCCCATCATGGACCGCGTGAAAGAGGCGCTGTTCAACATCATCGGCATCGACATCTACGATGCAACCTTCCTCGACCTGTTCGCAGGGACGGGCAGCGTCGGCATCGAAGCGCTGAGCCGTGGCGCAACCCATGCGGTATTCAATGAAAAGGCGACCGTCGCGATTAAAACGATCCACGAAAACCTGAAGCTCACCCGCCTCGATGACCGCGCGCCAGGTGCCATAGGCCTCGGTCGGGTACAAATCGC
>CAYSVE010000341.1:0-6596 GCA_964434365.1 uncultured Anaerolineaceae bacterium
AGGGCGATCTTCGCGACGCACCTTGTTGAGTTGGTGGAGCGAATCGACGAGATGGAGGCGATGGCCGCAGGCGATAGCCGGTTTTTCAGCCTGGTGGCGGGCATCGAAATCAACGAGGCGGGCGAGGCCGTGACCACGTATCGCATTCGGCGGGGCGACCCGTTGGGGCGCAGCTATGCGCGCGAAATCGCGCGGCGGCACGGCATCAGCCTGGAGCAAATTTTGAACGGTACGCATCGAAGCGAAGCCGAATGAAACCCAACGACGAGGCCAGTTCGACCGCTGTTGAGCGTGTTTGGGTCAGCGATGCTTTCGCGTTCTACTGGGATGATGTCGACGATACGATTCTGGTCATCGAATTTCATCGTGCTTACGATTGGAGCGAGTACCATCTGCTAATGAAGGCGGTCTACGATTACATCGATGGGCGCGTGGACGAGGTAGCTTACATCAACCTAATGCCGAACGGCCTTTTATTGCCGAAGGGTAGCCCGCTGCCGCACATGCAAAAAATGGTGGACCTGTTCAAAGACCCGATTATCATTGTGGTACATGCGAATCAAAACCGTGTGCTGGCGCGCTTTTTGATGATGATTGGTAATGTGGTGGCCCGTCGCTTAGGGCAGTCGCTGACCATCGAGCGGGCGCGGGAGATGATAGCCAAAGCGCGAGCAGACGCATAGTTCCTGGGGGTAACGTGAACAACGACGATACCAGTAGCCCAACTGATGCGCACCATTGGGTGAGTGATGTCTTCGAATGTTATTGGGACGACCAAGACCCAACGATCTTGATTATCGAATATCACCGATCCTACACATGGCACGAGTATCACGCGTTGATGCAGGCCGTTTACGATTACATCGATGGACGGGTGGAAGCGATTGCCTACATCAATGTGTTGCATAGCCGCATCGCATTCCCAAAGGGCAGCCCGCTACCGCACATGCAAAAAATGATGGAGCTGTTTAAAGACCCGATTATCATCCTCGTGAATATCGAACGACAACGGGTGCTTGCGCGCTTCCTGACGATGGTCGCAAGTGCGCTCAATACGAAATCGCGTACGGCACCGACGGTTGCCGCAGCCCGAAAAATGATTTACGCAGCGCGGGCCGACGTGTGATTTGACGCTTGTTTGCTTTGTTTAGGTTTGGTTTGTGAAGACGAGTAAACGAAGTGACGGCCTGTGGGGACGGTGGCTACAGGTCGCAGGTCATTTCGATGCGGCGAAAGCTCACCACGTAACCGCAACGCTCGAAGTGCGGCCAGGTGGGGTGGTCGGTGGGGATGTTTTCCACCTTGGTATCGCGATTAGGGTAGAGCGCGTGCATGGCGTACAACAAGCCGAAGATTGTTCGGTCGTAGTCGATGATGTCGGCGTAGAGCACGACATGTTGTAATTGGAAGGGCGTCTGTTGGAAGATGGCCCAACCTTCACCGCCGCTGTGGGTCATCAAGATGATGCCCCTCAGGCCACCGGCGTTCAGCAACGACTGTGTTTCCTCCACCCACGATGCCCCGATTTCGCGATTTTGCAGGTAGACCGGAATATCTTCCGCGGCAATCTCAGTAACTTCGATGCCGGGGGGGGCGAGGGTGGGGTGTGGGCTACCCGGCGGGCGGCGGACGACCAGAAGTTCGCGGGTAGGGGTGAGGCCGTACTTCTCGAACAGGCGACGGGCGGGGTCGTTACCGACGATAACCTCTAGCTGAACGCGGGCCGCGCCGTGGACGCGTGCGCTGTTCAGCAGGTTGTCCATCAAAAAGGAGCCGACACGCCGCCCGCGAAAGTGAGGCGAAACCCCCAACCGTGTGATCCAAGCGCGTTCGTCGCGCAACGCAACCATGCCGATGCCCGTTGGCTCGTCGGCTTCGGTAAGTGTGATAACAGATGCATCCATGTCAATGTCGTAGTCGTTGACGTAGTCGCGCATGCGTTTGCCGTTCATGGGCATTGGCACGATGTAGTCGATGCGCGTTTGGTTGTAGATCTCTGCCAGTTCGTCGAAGGTGAAATTGCTGGCGGGGACGGCTACGTTGACGTGGTTATGAACGTCCTCTTTCAATTGAAACGATCTCCGAATAGTGGTTAGACAAGTGGTTGTCCCTCGATGTAAGCCATCACTTCGGCAGCAAGGTTGCGCGTGTCGATGGGCTTGGTGATGACACCGTCGCAGCCGTAGGCCTTCGCCATTTCGTGGGCGTGGTCTTCGGGCCAGGCCGTAAAGGCGATGAGTGGTGTCCCTTTGATGGTGGGTTGTTGGCGTAGCAAGGCAACGACGGTTTGGCCGTCGATATCGGGCAGGCCGAGGTCGACGAGCACAAGGTCGGGTTCGTGTTCGATGACGGCGTTGAAGCCGCTTTCGCCGTCGACCGCCACGACGACTTCGAGTTCGGCGCGTTTGAGCACTTTTTCGGCAAGGCGGGCGTTTTGGGGGTTGTCTTCGATGAGCACGATGCGTGGCATGGGGCCTCCTTAGTTCTCCACCGATTGGGAGAGGAAATGGGACACCGTATTGATCAACTCGGTTCGAGTGATGGGTTTCGGCAAATACCCGTCCATGCCAGCTTCGATGTAGCGCTCGCGGTCGCCGTGCATCGCATTGGCCGTAAGCGCAATCACGGGGATGTAGGCGATCGCGTCGTCCCCTTTCAGGCGTGCCGTCACCTCGATGCCATCGAGGTCGGGGAGGTTGATGTCTAGCAGGATGAGGTCCGGTTTTTCACGAGTGGCAGTGGCGATGCCACTCTGCCCATCCTGCGCCTCCATCACTTCGTAGCCAGCCATCTTCAGCATTTTGCGTACAAGGCGCATATTGTGGGGGTTGTCCTCGATGTAGAGGATTTTGGCAGTCATGGTCGGATGCCTTTCACCGTTACCAGGAAAATTAATGTGCGAAGTCTCGACTTTGTCACATTAATTTTTCCTTAATTATATCCAGGAACCCTTGTCGGTCAAGTGAACCTTTTTGCATAACTGTATCAAAACCGTAACGCACAACCCGCGTCATCACGTCGTCGTAGTCGGCACCGGAGAGAATGATGACCGGGATGTTCTGGAGGGTTTCGTCGTCGCGCATGCGCTCCATCACGGTGAAGCCGTCCATATCCGGCAAAACGAGGTCCAGAATAACAAGGTCTGGCCGGTTTTCGTGGATCGCCTTCAGGCCATCGCGCCCGTTATCGGCTTCGATGAGGGCATAGCGGCCTTCGCGCGCCAACATGCGGCGGGTGAGCCGCGCGTCGGCGGGGTTGTCCTCGATGACCACGATGGTGTGCGGGTCGTCGACGCTGCGCACCGCGCGCACCGCCTTCGCGGCTTTTGCGATGGGGGTTTCGGCGGTTTTCGTCGTGGTGTCATCGCCGAGGATACCCGCGATGTGGCTCACGAGTTGGTGTGTGTCGTACTCTCCTTTGGTCCACAGCGAGTGCACCATCTGCTTGAGTTCGGGGTCGTCGATTTCGTCGGCGGCGCGGCCACTGAGCATCACGACTGGGACGTGCGCGGTATCGGGGTTGTTTTTGATATGCCGCAGCAACTCATCGCCTTGCATACCGGGCATGGTGAGGTCGGTCACGATGAGGTCGGGTAGGCGGTCGGTGATGAGGCGTATGGCCTCCTCGCCGCTGTCGGCTTCGAGCAGGCGATAGCGCTTGTAGCGCGAGAGCAATTTGCGGAACAGTCTACGGTCGCTGCGGTTGTCGTCGACGAGTAGCACAGTAAGTGCTTTTTCTTCGAGTTGGGCCAGCGCCGCATCGACCGAACCGCCCACTTCGCGCAGGCCGAACTCCATCACGAACTCGCTGCCCATGATGTGGCTTTCCACCGGCAGGGTGTGGCCTGTCCCGCTAACGATGACCGTTTCGCCCGGGGTGATGGTGTTTTCGGCTAGCATTTGCTCAAGGCCAGCGAAGGCAACCGCCGTAGCGGGTTCTACCGATAGGCCGCCACGTGATGCCAAGCGCCGCATCGCCTGGAATGCGGTGCCGTCTTCTACGGCGACCATCGCGCCGTTGTTGCTGCTGACGGCTTCGTGGAGTTGCACATAGCTGTAGCCGGGTGCGCCAGTGGCGAGCACGGTAATGAGGGTTTGGGGTACGACCGGCTCGGCGGTGGGTAAGTTCGCGTTATGGGCGATAACCATCGGTGCGCACCCTGCCGCCTGAATGATGCCAAGCTTCGGCATTTTGTCGATGAGGCCCAGGTACAACAACTCCTGGAAGCCCTTCCACACACCCAGCGGGCCGATGCCACCACTCACCGCCTGGATATACCAATCGGGGCTTTTGAAGCCGCCGCCGTTGAGCGCGCCGAGTTGCTCGGCCATCTCGAAGGCGATGGTCTTCATGCTTTCCTTACCGGGGATCGATTTTGCGCCTTTGTCGTAGCGAATACCGCGTCGCTTGGCGAATTCCCCGGCGATTTGTTTGGTTTCGTCGTAGGTGCCGGTGGTTTTGATGACCTCGGCACCGTAAAGGGCGGCTTCGCGCATTTTCTCGACGGGGGTGAGGTCGTTGACGAACAACCACAGCTTCACACCCGCGCGCGCGCAGTAGGCCGCGTAGGCCACGCCCGCGTTACCCGTCGAGGCCAGTGCGACCTCGGTGATGCCAGCCTGTTTCATGGCCGTAACCGAGAGCGCAGCCTGCCTGTCCTTAAACGAGTTTGTTGGGTTTTGGCGTTCGTCCTTCACGAAAATGCTTTCGTGGTCGAACAACCGCTCGTATTGATGCAGGTGCACGAGTGGTGTGTTGCCCTCGCCTAGCCAGATGTCGGGGTCGGCTTTGGCAATGGGCAGCAGCTCGCCGTAGCGAAAAAGGGTGTGGCCCGCCAGGGAGGCGGGCCAACGGGTTGCAACCGTATCGTAGTCGTAGCGAGCGTCTAGCCAATTGGAGCCGCACTCATCGCACGCGGACACCATCGTGTCTGGCGGCATTTGGTGATTACACTCCAGGCATACGACATGCGTAAAAGTCATTCGGTCTCCTTAGGCGGGTAAAATGTTGAGTTCCTGGTCGACATGCTTCAGCGGCAGCGTAAACCAGAAGCGTGTACCCACGCCCACCTCACTTTCGAGGTCGACTTCGCCGCCGTGCATCTGGATGAGGTAGCGTGTGATCGTGAGGCCAAGGCCGGTACCACCGACCTTGCGCGTGGTGGAACCATCGACCTGGCGGAATTGATCGAACACGATCTTCTGGCCCTCTGGGCTGATGCCGATACCGGTATCCTCGACCTCGATGATGGCTGTGTCGGCGTCGTGCATGTAAGTGCGTACTGTAACGCTGCCCTCTTCGGTGAACTTGAGGGCGTTGCTGAGCAGGTTGAGCACGATTTGCCGCATACGTAGTTCGTCGATTTCGGCGATGATCTCCGGTATTTCACTTTCCAGCAGCAGGTCCACCGGGCGATTCTTGACGATAATCTGGTTCTGCTTCACAGCCGTTTCCAGGATGCTGACGACGTTTGTCGGCTGGTACGAGAGGCGCATCTGGCCAGCTTCGATCTTCGCGAGGTCCAAAATGTCGTTGATGATGGCGAGCAGGTGTTTGCCGCTATCGTAGATGATTTGCACGTCTTCGGTGGCGTCTTCGCTGAGGTCGCCGTCGCCACCATCGAGGAGCACTTCGCTGTACCCGATGATCGAGTTCAACGGTGTGCGTAGCTCGTGGCTCATACTGGCGAGGAACTGCGACTTGAGGCGTTCGGCTTCGCGAGCGCGCTCGGCAGCGGCACGTTCGCGTTCGGCCACCGCTTCGGTTTCGGCGAAGGCTCGCGCGTTTTGCACTGCTACCGCGATCTGCGAGGCGAGCGTGCTCTGGATTTGTACGTCCTCTTCGTTGAATCGACCGGCCTCGTCGGCTTGCACGTCCAGCACACCGATGAGTTCGTTCGCGATGATGAGCGGCACCGCAATTTCCGATTCGGTGTAGGGCAGTAGCGGGTTGGGCATGAATGCGGGGGAGTCGGTGACATCGCGCACGAGGATACCTTGCCGTTCGCGGGCGGCTTTCGCGACGATGGCGTTGGGGTGGTTGATGGCGATGGTGTGATTGTGCTTGAGCATGGTTGCGCCTGCCTCGCCCGCGCCCGCTGCGAGGATCAACAACGTTTGGTCCTCGTTGAGCAGGTACACATGGGCATGGTAGAGGTCGAAGCGCGATTTGGTGAGTTCCACCACGGCTGTGAGGAGTTCGCGAACGTCCAGCAGGGTGGTCGTCGCGGCACTCACCTCGGCCACCGTTGCCAACTGGCGGGTAGACGACTGCACGAGTTCGAAGGTGCGCGCGTTTTCGATGGCGACCGCGATTTGCGAGGCCAACGTGATTTGGATGCGCACGTCCTCTTTCGTAAGTCGGTAAGCTTCGTCCGATTGGATATCGAGCACACCGATGAGGCTACCACGCGCGATGAGCGGCACCGCAATTTCGGAGGCGGTGTAGGGCAGCAGCGGGTTGGGCATGAAGGTCGGCGATGCACCGACATCCTGCACGAGCACACCCTGCCGATCGGGCCCCCGGTTCGGCACAACCCACCTCGTGTGATCGACCGAAATACTGTGGTGGTGCTTCAACATGACCTTACCCGCCTC
>CAYSVE010000342.1:0-6582 GCA_964434365.1 uncultured Anaerolineaceae bacterium
GCCGCAATGGAAGCGCCCAGCAAGGCGCAGACGCGATGGTGCGGCTGGCCCTGGCCAGCAGGGCGCATCGAACCCGGGGCAGTTAGCCCTGGTTGGCCTCGATGGCAACCTGTCACCGATCTTCGACTTGCCCGAGGGCACCAGCGTCGTAAGCACCTGCGGTGAGGCCGCGACCTCTGCCGATGGCCAGTACCTCGCGCTGTACGTGGGCATCGGCGATACCGGCAACATTTACCTCATGGACGGCCAGAACGCGCCGGTCGTCATCGACGATGTACTCAGCACCGTTTGCCTGGGCAGCGGTACCTTCGAATTTGCACCCAGTGGCCCGCGTTTCGGGTACATCGCCTACGAGCCGGGCAGCGCGAACGACGAATTCGCCGACGGCTTTTTGAAGATTTACGAGGGCACCTCGGAACTGTTCAGCATCGAAAGCGTGACGGCCTTCGACCTGCGCGCGAGCGATGCCGCGTTCGTTAGCTTTTTCACCAACGACCGTGGCGAGGCCGATGAGGCGGCTGTGTTCGTGTGGAACGGCCAGGTGGAGCGCGAAGTTGCCACGATTATTCCCGATGAAGAGGGTTGTGCATTCACGAGCGCAACCGTTAACTACATCTCCGATAGCCAGCTTGCCCTGGTGATGGGGCATCGCTGTGCAGGGACTGGCACAAGCTGGCAGCTTTACACCGTCGACATCGAAGGGCGCAGCGCGCTCAAGGCCGCTACCGATAGCGTACCCGGGCGTTTCGCGTCGTTTGCCCGCACGAACAACATCTTCCCCGCCGCCGACGGCAGCAGCATCCTGTTCAGCATCCCCGATGGCATCACAGGTAACACAGCGGGCCTCTCCAGCGTCAGCCTGGATAGCCTGGAGCCGTCGCTGCTCGTCGAGCGGCAGGTGGTTTTCCCATCGACAACACCCCAGGCGAACGCCCTACCCCGCGTCTCGCCGAATGGCCGCTGGCTGGCACTGGTCGTCACCTCGCCCAACGCCGATAACCTCCTCAATATCATCGACCTCAACGACATGAGCGCCTCGCCCATCAGCTACGAGGCGGGCAGCCGTGGCGACACGATTTCTGCGCTGGCCTTCACGCCCGATAGCTCGCGCTTGCTGTTTGTCTCCGGTGGCGATAACACCGCCAACAACTCGCTCATCGCCGTCGACCTCGCCGCTGGCAGCGACTTCCGCGTGCGCCGTGGCCGCTTTGCGAATAGCGTCGCGGTTTCCAACGATGGCAGCACCGCCGCTATCGCCGACTGGCAGATTCTCGAAGACCCCAACGAACCGCCGTTCCTGAACCTGTTCGCGGTTGGCATCGAGGACAGTGTGCCCACCGAATTGTTCGTGGGGGCAGTCGTCGAAGAGGGTGAAGTCATCTCGCAGAGCTTCGCCTACCCGCTCGCCTGGCGCTAGCCGGCGTCTTGGTTCGCTTTTTTTGCCCACCGGAGAAAAATCCGGCGGGCTTTTTTTACCCCTTGACGCGTAAGTAAAAACTTACGTATACTATCACCAAGTTGTTGTGAACAGACCCATCCATGACCGACGATTCTGATGTATTTGGCGCCATTGCACATCCGGTTCGCCGGGGCATACTGGATACCCTGCGAACCAAGGACCGCACCGTGACCGACCTCGCGGAGCCGTACGGCATGTCGCGGCCTGCGGTGTCGCAGCACCTCAAAGTACTCTTGGATGCCGGTTTGGTCGCGCGGCGGAAGGTTGGCCGCGAGAACTACTACACCCTGCGGCCCGCCCGGCTGAACGAGGCTTACCGCTGGCTTGCCGAGTACGAACAGTTCTGGACCGACAAGCTAAACCGACTCGAAGACTATCTACGACAAGAAGACGAGGAAAACCCAACCGATGCAACGTGATCTTACCTTCGAACGGGTGCTGCCCTACACCCCGGCCCGTGTTTGGCATGCGCTCACGAACCCCGCTGCCCTGGCCGACTGGCTAATGGAGAACGACTTTCAGGCCGTGGTCGTCCACACCTTGACCTTCCGCACCAAGCCGAATCGCATGTTCGACGGGGTGATTGCGTTCGAAGTGCTGGAGGCCGACGAGCCAACGCGGCTATCGTATACGTGGCGCGGCGGCCCACTCGATACTGTCGTGACGTGGACGCTCGAAGAAGTCGACGGGGGCACACGCATTCGCCTGGAGCACACCGGCTTCCAGGGTTTCAGCGGTATCTTCGTGAGCCTCATTTTGGGTAGTGGCTGGCGGGGTATGCTGCGCACGGACCTGCCCGCAAATATCGAAGCAACGCAAACCACCACCGAAGGACAACCCGCATGAGCCAGGTTCAACTGCTACACCCGACCAAAACCGCACCGAAAATCGACATCGAAAAGTACGAAGCGTTCCGCGAGGCGTTGCTGGCCGTTATCCCTGCCGATGCCGACGGCGTCCCCTTCGGCGACCTGACGACACTTGTAGAAGCGCACAACCCCACCCTCAACCAGCATGGTTCGGTGGGTTGGTACACGACGACCGTCAAATTGGACCTGGAAGCACGCGGGGAAATCGAGCGAGTGCCAGGGGCCAAACCACAGCGGGTTCGCCGCCCAGCGTAGTGTCGCGGCGTTACCGTGCGGGCGAGACGCAAATTTGCGCCTCGCCCGTAATGCGGCTAGCAGTTCAGCGGTTGGCCTTCGCACGCCCGACCGTTTGCGTCGGGGTCTAGCGAAGTGTTGCCCGCGCTGAGGCAGGCTTGTGCCTCGGCACACGTGAACAACTGGTTGCACGTAAAGTCGGTACCCGGGCACGGAATATCCCCGGCGGTTACGACCGACCCGCCGGTATCGGTGGTTTCTCCGCCGACGACCTCGGCATCGTCGAAGCCACCCCCAAAGAACCCGGAAAACTCGGTGATGATGAGTTCGTTGTTTTCGTCGACGGTGAGCGTTTGCGTACCCGTGACGAACAGGGCGTAGTCGCCCTCGGGTGCCTGGTCAGCAGGGCGTTCTGCGCCGGTGTTGTCACTCACCACGATGAGGTAACGACCCGTTTCGAGGATATTCAGCGGGCCAACGCGCAGCTTGCCTTCGGCGTTGCCGCTCGCACCCGTGCCGATGAAGTTCGTGGGGTTGTTCAACGGGCTTACCGAGATGAGCGGGTTGAAGTTCCCGTTCAGGCGTTGCACCTCCACATTCAGCACATCGCCCTCGTTCGCGTCGAAGCAATACCCCTCGATCGCGCGCCTGCCGGTGAACGAGTCGAGGATGACCTCACCGACCGGGATCAGTTGCAGGATTTCCACGATGCCCACATAGCTGAACACGCAATCGTTCGGGCCAAGCTCCGGCAGCAGCAAGTCCAGCCGGTCACGCAGGCTGGCAAACAGTCGGTCCGTCTCGTTGATCTCCTCCAGCGCTGCGGTGACCACCGGTGCACTCGTCAACGCAAACTCCGGCCCAGGCCGGTTGCAGGTGTCGATCTGCAAATCGATGACGAAGCGCACCCCGGCCATCGCCTCGTTGAAGTCCTCCAGAATCGGGTCCAGCGTGACGAAATACTGCGCGAGCAACTGGTTCGGAATATTGAAGCCGGTAGGCCGTGCCGGATACCCCCCGCAGAACGGCGCAGTGCCCAGCGCGGCATCCGTCCAGCGACGGCGCATCTCGTCCAGCGACCCCTGTGCGAGATCCAACCGTTCGCGCATCAGGCGCAGTACCGTGAAGTACTCATCATCACCACCGGGCACGAGGGGTAGTTCCTCGGCGACGATGCCGTTTACCGGTAGGTCGAGGATGGAGGCATTCGCCTGTATCTGCACAAATTCCGCTTTCACCCAGCCCAGCGTGCCCTCGAAGTTCACCTGAACCCAGCCATTACTGGCGGTGCGCCCCAAAAGCGGGAACTCGGTAAAGCGCGGTGCGTTCGCCAGCACCGGGTAGGCAATCCCCGGGCCTGCTCGAACACGCAGGCCGCTATCGGGCAGCGTGCCGCGTATCGGGCTATCGGCACTGGTGCGCCCACTGCGGGGGCTTTCGAAGCCACCGAACGGGATCGTGCGCGGGTCGGCAACCGGCAGGTCGCCGATGCTGCCCTCCAAAAACGACAGCACCGGCACACCGATCCACGCTTCTTCGCCAGCGAAATCGATGCGCACCCACTGGTCGTCGGGGCTACGGCCTGTCGCGGTGAAGGCGCTGCCCGCCTGGGCAAACGCGATCACCTCCGCGCCGATGGCCGGGATAATACGAATATTTACATCATCGCGGGTGGTGACGACGCGCACGGTCCCCTGCAATGCCAGTGCGGGGGCGTACGCAGCGCTGAGGCACAGCCACGCGCCGATCATCACCAACCAGAAAGCCTTTTTGTGCATGAGCACCTTCCCAATTGCTGCATGGTGGCTGCAAACCAGTATATAGTGTGTGCGGCAGAAACACGAACTTAGGCTAAACGATGACTGGGAGAACCGATGACCGATCTCATGGAAGCGCTGAACTTCACCGAGGCAGACCTCGCCGCGAACCGCGACGGAAAGCTAGGCCCAAACCAGCGCGGCGCAATTCGGCTGTTTGGGCGCATCGTCGGGTTGGGGTGCGCCCTACCGCTCACACTGCTTGTCGTGTTTTTTGCGATTCGTGGACGAACCGGGTGGTTTGTGCTGCTGAGTTACGGCCTGCTCGTCCTCTCGCTTGCAAGTGTGGCCTGGAGTGTCTTCCTGTCCCGAACGGGCGGGAAAGTCCGTGTACATGAGGGCGTCGCGAAAAAGGAGTTCCGTGACAACAACCCACACACCGAACACGACGACCGCTTCTACCTTACGATCGGCGACCGCCGTATGGAAATGGACCGGGCCACCTACTACGCCTTTGAGGAAGGTGCCCGCTACCGGGTCTACCAATCCAACAATCAGTCGATTCTATCGGCAGAGCGCGTAGACTAATCTCTACACCTGCCCGATGATAGTCGATGGACTCGGTCGATAGATCGTCGCATGGTCGACTCGCCACATACGCCAGTGCCACGTGAGCAGAGCTGCCAACACAAGCGGGGTCACAACTTGTTCGAGCGGGAAGCCATCGGGCAGGGTGGTGTTCGTGGCGAAATACAGCCAGGGCGACACCAATACCACCATAATCGGGAGCGTGCTGGTCCAGCTCCCTTTACCTGCCCACACGATCATCCACGCAGGCAATAAGGCATAGATGAGTGTGTAGTCCTTCGACTGAGCGGTGGTGAGCAGAACTGCCAGGATAACCACCGAAAGGCTCCAGGGGATGCGGGTTCGGTCTGGGAGAGGGCGCATCTGCCACAGCATAACGGCCCCCCAGGCAAACACACCTACCGTGAACAGGCCACTGAGAATGGGGTTACCGCCCGTCAAAAAACCGGGAGGGTACGCGAAAATGCAGCAGTCATCATAGGCGCTCACGCTTTCGAGGAAGCGCGGCACCCACCACCCAGCTTGCACGATAGAGAGCAGGAAAAATCCGCCCATCAACCCCACCCATGTGCCCAGGGCGCGGAACTTTCGTGTGAGTAGTAAATCCACCAGGAAAGCCCCTGTAAACAAAATCGCCTCCGGGCGTATCGTCCCTCCCAACAGAAGAATCGCCACGATAACTGGTCTGTCCTCGGCGATAGCCCACCACGCGAGGATCAAACAGGCAAAGGGCACGATGATAAACTGCGCGAAGATGTACACATGCACTGGGTGCCGGAACACAAAGGCCGACAAGAACGTGATGACGGCCATTAGCAACGATGGCACGCGCCACTTCAAAACATGGAACGTAACCAGCGGCAACAATGTGATGAGCACGATTTGCAGCCCCATCCACAGGCTCACTGCCACAGGAAAAGGGGCCAACCAGAAGGGTAACAGCACATACGTGATAGTCGCCGGGTAGAAGAAACTCGTCTTGAACGGCACAAATGTGTCGTAGCCCATGTCGACGCCGACCACCCGCGCGATTTCCTGCGAGTAGGGGTCGTTACCGCCCAGCATGGCCCGCGCACCATACCAGCGCGGATATAGGTCGAAGAGAAACCCCTTCGGCAGCACCAATAACTGATACGTCGCGTAGGCCAGCCCCAACCACACCACGAGCAACAACCCAACACTGATAAGTACACGCCCCTTCGTGTCAGCTTTATTCATAAGGCCGCGCCACGCCCCCGTACATTCACGTATTGCATAGCCCTACACACCGATGACTGGCAACTGCTCTAAAGGGATTCGGCCCTTGTCCGTAGAGATTGCAAGGCGCGCCTCACTGCCCTGCTGCTGCCCACTCACCCCATGGACGGCGTAGCCCACCGTGTCGTACACGGTGACGACACCGTTACGCCGTGTGGCCAATCGGCTTTTCGACGGGAACAGCGCGTAGTCGAGGTCGTTTTGCGAGGCCGTACTGCTTGGCGTACCCAGTTCGGCGGGCCACCATATCACGCCGAACATCATCGGGGTTATACCAGAAGAAGTACGCGTTTCAGGTGGTAGGCCCTCGGCCAAAATATCGCTCACCAGCACATTGACCTTGGCTTTGAGCGCATCATTGAACATATCACCGATTTGTGTCATGCCGCCACGCATCCACTGGCCGCGACCACCCAAC
>CAYSVE010000343.1:0-6559 GCA_964434365.1 uncultured Anaerolineaceae bacterium
CATGCCGGCGGCGCTGCAAAGCCTGGTGGCTGAGGCTGTGACGGCCCTCACCGCCGACGGCGACGTAACCATCGATGATGTGCGCCTCGTCGAAATCGAGGCGGCGGTCTGGCGCACGGTCGACCTCGGTTGCGGCGACGACTACTTGCCCGGCGCAGGTGAAATCAATATCGAAGGGTTTCGGTTGGTGTTCGAAGTTGGCGGCCTCGACGGTGAGCGGGTCGCCTTCCATACAGACGGCGTCGAGCGCATTCGGCGCTGCACACGCGCGGACCTTGTGCGCGGCGAAACCGAGGAGTTGCTGCAAACCGACCCGGTCGCGTCGGAGTTGGTGATTCTGGCACAGCGGCGTTTCGCACGCGATGCCGACCTCGCCGAAGATGCCGAGGTCGAGGTGGTGGAGGTCGTCGCGTATACGTGGCCCACGACTGCCCTGGGATGCCCCGCGCCGGGCGTGTTCTACGACCCGCTGCCGGTCGACGGGTACCGTATCGTGCTCGCGGCAGGCGATGCAACCGCCCTCTTCCACACGGACTTCACCGAAGTGCGACCGTGCGACCCGGCCAACGAAGTGCTACCGGGTTAAACAACTGAAGGCACTGGAACAAGCCACACGTCACATCGATGGAACGCGAGCAACGCCCCCCCACCGATTGCTCTCAGTTTTAGCGGATGTACCGCGCCACGTACACTTCGAGGCGCGCGTGTGGGTCATCCCTGAAGGCCTTCAGCACCGGCTCGAAGCCGCGCTCATCGCCGTAGGCGCGCACCCACAACGCTTGTAGCTTGCAAAGGTCCGGGTCAGTATCCGCCCGGCGGGCTTTTTTCTCGCGGATCATACTCAGGCGTTGCGTTAATTCACTCATATCGTCTCCCGAAGTACAGTAACAATGTACGTCTGCTCTCATAAGCTAGAGACGAACGGTTACGAAAAATGGTTCCAATCGTAACCAGAGTGTAAACAATCCTGAACACATATGAAGGATATAACAAATTGTAAGGGTGGGCACAGCCGAAAGTTTAGTGCGCCCACCGGTTGTAAGGCGGGGTTAGTTCATCGGGTTGGGCAGCGTATCGCCGACTCGCAGGCCCATATCCACCAGGGCACCGTAGGCGGCAGCACGTACTGCCGCGCTCGGGTCGTGGAGTGCACCGTACAGCGGTACCAGCGCCTCGGGCGCGCCGTATTGCCCCAGCGCCGTGGCCGCCAGTTGGCGCACGCCCTCATCATCGTCCTGTAGGGCCTCTACGAGCGCCTCGTGGGTGGCGTCCGTCAGCTTAAAGTCGCGGATGCGCGCCCAGTTACGAATCCACCCGACATCGGGTGCCTCAGGGTAGGCCTTCGGCCCGTGTGGCCCAGCCTGCTCGTGGAAGAAGAAGCGCTGCGCGAGCGAGTTCACCATAAACTCGTTATCGGTGACGAATGTCTCATGGACACGTTCCTTCGCCCAACGGGTGTCGATGCGCCGCAGGCCGAACACCGCCGCACGCCGCACAAGGATGTCCTCATCTTCCACGGCCTCGTACAGGGTGGGGTAGCCCACATCGGGGTTCATGGCGAGCGTTTCGGTCACGGCTTGCTGTAGACGCTCGTTGTCGCTGAACAGCGCGCCCACCATCTCATCGAAGGCCGCCTCGGTGCCGATAGCGCCCAGCGCCATCACCGCTGCGAGTTGCACTTCCAGCACTTCGGCGTAAACACGCGAGCCAATCACCTCGACCGCGCCAGGGATTCGCAACGCCCCCAACCCCAGCAACGATAACCGTTGAACGTATGGGTCGCCCGACTCCAGGCCCTTATTGAAGATCATCGAGGCCCCGCGAACGTCACGCGCGCCCACCAATGCCGCCGCAATGCGTGCCCGGTTCACCGGGAACTGATGGTCTGCGATGAAGGCGTTGCCGAGCCGTTGCAGCAGTGTGCCGCGCCATGCAACATCGCGCGGCGCGAAGGCCATCCAGCGGGCCATTTCTAGCCAATTGCTGTACACCACATCGAGCGCGTCCTGTAGGCGTGCCGCCACCGCCGGCGAGATGTCGGTGTGCATGGCCGCGTAATAGAAGGCATTTCCCCAGCGCGGACGCCGCGCCAGGTCGATTATTTGCGCCTCCTCGGCGGTTTGCAGTGTTAGCCCGGCCAGGTAGGCCGCGATGCTGCTGTGCTTGAAGCGATAGCGCCCGCCCCGGTAAGGCAAGAGCATACCGCTGCGGGTAAGTGCACTAAGCAGCCGCAGTTGCTCGGCCTGTTCTTTTTCGCGGGCTTTGCGCTCTTCTTCGCTTTCGGCTTTTTCGAGCGTATCAGCCTTTTCGACTTCGTCTGCGATGTCGTCGATGTTCGCGATTTCGCTTTCCATGATGACGCGCAAGGCGTTACGGCTGATGTAGCCCAGGTTGAGTTCCAGCGTAGCCGCCCGGGTAAGCAACTCCAGCGCATCGTCGACCTGCTCGCCTTTCGGCAGGTGCAAAGTTAGGAAGTTCCTCAGCCACATATTCGGCTCGTCTGCGTTGTTCGGATCGCCGAAGGTCGCCCAGATTTTGAGCGTGAGTTCTGCCGGGTTGAGGGCATGGTTGTTCTCGCTGGCCCGGCGGATGTGGCTTTCGCCGGGGGCTGGTGCCCGCCGACGCCGCGTGCCACCGATGGTGGGCCACGCGGCCCGCCACTTATCGACGGCCAATTGCTGCTGTTGGGGCGTCCATGGGCGCATGTACACCGGCGTGAGGCCCATTTGTGTAAGTGCCCCATACCCGCGCGACGGCCCCGCGACGATGACGAAGTTCTGTTCGCCGTACTGTGCCATGAAGGCGCGCAGCCACGCATCGGCCCGGCGCTGCTCGGTTTCTGGCAGGTCGTCGTAGCCGTCGATGAGCACAATCGCGCCGCCTTCATTCAAACGACGGTAGATGCGCCCCGGCACGATGCGCGCCGTGAAGGTGCGCACCCAGTGTTGCACCGCCCGCACAAGCGGCTCGGCGGGGTCTACGTTGCCGCCGAACTCGCGCGCGCTGATGTTGAGATCGGACAAGTGGACGTAAATCGGCAGCTTTTGTTTGAATACCGGGATTTTTACAGCGGCAGCTTCGGCGGCGGCGTCTTCACCCAGTTCACGTTCCATCTTCTCGCGCGCAGCCTGGAACTGCGCTTCACGCCGTTTTTCGAGGTCTTTGCGTTCCTGGGCGCTTAGCCGGGCGCGTTCGTCGTTGATGCGCTGCTGCACCGGGTCCAACGGCGCTTCGAACTCGATTTCGCCCAGGCCCCACAGCGCAATCGCCATCATGGCTGTCGTGCGCCCGCTGCCGGGTTCACCGACCAGTACGAGCGAGGAATCACCCGCAGAAAGCTGCTCGATGCCGATATGCTCTAAGTTGTAAGCCGCCCCCAGGTAGGGGTAATCGGGCACGCGCGGCACCACATAGAAGACCTCCTGCACGACGTCGTCCTCGGCCACCGGCTCGATGAGTTCTGGCGCAGTGTAAAACCGGGGTTCGATGAGAATCTCCGAGAGGTCGATTTCTTTACCAGCCATGTGCGATGACTGCGCAAGATTGAGGATGTCGTACACAAAACGCCCGGTGGATGTGCGCGTCGCCCGGGCGCGGCTGCGCTCTGCGCTGCTACGGGCACCCTCGCGAAAGCGGTCGACCGCCGGCAGGATCGTCGGCGCGGTGCCCCACCCGACCAGTACGCCGACGACAACCCCGGCAACGAACCACAGTGTAAACGACATTTCAACACCTCCTTCGTTTGCAGTTAGCGCACATAAATGAGGATGCGCCCACAGTTCGAACAGTTGATGATGGAGCGGTCCATACGGACGGCATCGGCGGTGGCGCGGTTTTGCTGCACGCCGCACAACGAGCAGCTATCGTCTCGCATTTCGGCAACGGCGCGGCCTCGCGTTTTGGGCTTCAGTGCCTCGTATTGGGCGAGGGTCTCGGCGTCGATGGGTGCCCGGGCGGCCTCAAGTTCGGCCCGTTTGGCCTCTTGTTCGGCTTGTAGGGCAGCCTGTTCGTCGAGCAAATCCTGGTTTTCGCCAGCCCGCTCGGCCATTGTTTGTTGGAGGTTTTCCTGGGCGTCGTTCAGCACGCCCTCGGCCTCCTCGATGGACATCATCAGCGTGAGCAAACTTTCTTCGAGCTTGTCGCCGCGCGCGCGCAACGACTCGACCTCCTGGTGTATGTCCTGGAGTTCCTTGGGGTTGGTCACCGAGCCATCGTACATGCGGTCCTCGGATTCCTTGGCTTTCGCCGCCCCGGCTTCGATCTCATGCTCAAGTTCGCGAGCCTGTTTTTGTAGCGGGGCCAGTTTGGTTTCGGCAGCCTGCACTTGCTTCTGTGCAACCTGGATGACGCTATCATTACCGAGTTCATCGGCAATTTCGCGCAGACGCTTCTGCGCTTTGGTCATGCTACGTTCGATTTGTTGGAGTTGGTAAAGCGCTTTTGCTTGTGACATTAAGAGTTAACGCTGTTGCTGGCGGATATTTATCTTGCTTGTATACTGAATTATAGCGCGCAGAAGGAACAGGGCAAAGCGTATGCAAACCTCGCAATCGGTACACACCGTCCCAGGTGAGTGGAACTGGGTCATCGGCTTTAGTCTGATCCTCACATCGGTCATCAGTATTCCGTTCATCTGGGTGGGGGTGAACAGCGTCACCCAACCCGAGTGGACGTTTATGGGGATAATCAGCAATTATCGCGATGGGGCAACCTACCTCTCGAAAATTCGGTTGGGCATCGACGGACACTGGATTACCACGTTTCGCCATACCCCCGATGACCACAGCGGGGCGTATGTCGCCTTGTTGTACAACACGCTGGGCCAGGTGGCAAATCCGCTACGGCTGTCGCCGGGGCTGGTGTTCCATGCGGCCCGCATACTCGCCACCCTGTTGATGTACCTCACGCTCTACAACCTGGGGGCCACGGTTTGGCGACGGCAACGCCCACGCCGAACCTTTTTCGTGATCGCGTCGTTGGGGTCGGGGTTTGGTACGTTTCTGCTGCCCTTCACCCAAAACTCGCCCGACGTTGTGATCCCCGAAGCGTTTCCATTGTATAGCAGTATGGTCAATGTCCACTTCCCGTTGGCGTTTGGTGGGCTGGCGTTGATGACGAGTGTGATCGTGCGCGCGTTTCGGCCCGGGTACCGCGACGCGCCAACCTTCGAAAACGGTGGTGTCGTGCTATTTTTGGCGTCGCTGCTGCTGGCAATCATCTACCCTCATGCGCTGGTGCCATTTGTCGGTGGGTTGGGGTTGCTCATCCTCATCGAATCGATAAAACAACGTAGCATCGCCATGTGGCAGGTGCGCTGGCTGATGATGATCGTCATCCCGGCGGTGCCGATGGCGGTGTATTACGGCACACAGGTTAGCGGCAACGAGGGCATAATGGAGTGGACGCGGCAAAATGTGACGGCTGCGCCATCGATCCCCGTGTATTTTTTGGGCTTTGGCCTGCCGTTGATGATCGCTGCACCGGGCATTTACCGGGCGCTGCGGCACTTCGAAGCCGATGGGGACCAATTTGTCGTGCTGTGGCTGGTCGTGATGTTCGTCGCGTCGTTGCTGCCCGTTACCGACATTCAACGACGCTTCTCGGTGGGCGCGATGCTGCCCATCGCGTACTTTGCGGTACGCTCGCTCGAAGATTTCTGGTGGCAGCGTATCGCACGAAAGCGACAACGCCTTGCCACAATCATCGTGATGCCCTTCGTCGTGTTAACGTACGGCCTTTTGCTCGCTACGTGGATCTACACCGCTGCCGTGCCGACCGCCTCCCCCTCATACCTAGACAGTGATTATGCTGCGGCCATGGACTGGATAGACGGACGCCCCGGTGAGCCGGTGATCCTCGCATCGCCGAATGTGAGCGTGTGGTTACCCGGTGCGGCGGGGGTGCGGGTGGTTTATGGGCACCCCTTCGAAACGTTTTTTGCAGAAGACCGCGAGGCGAACGTCCTTGCATGGTACCGAAACGAGGCCGACGACTGCTTGAGCTACGCGACCGAAGTCGGGGTGCGCTACGTCATCGTTGGGCCAGAAGAACGCGACATCGGCACGGCACCCTGCACCGACGAACTCGATGAGGCGTGGTCGCAGGGCGATGTCACGATCTACGCGGTGAACGGCTAAGATGCACCTGCATCGTTGGATCGCGCCGGTTGCGGCGCTTGTGTTCCTGGTTATCGTGGGGTTGCGCCCTGGCACCCTGCCATTCTTCCCGGGGGCACAGTTCTCCGATGCGGCGACATCGCACTGGCCTGCCGCTGAGTTCCTGCGCGAATCGGTGTTGGAACGGGGGCAGTACCCGCTCTGGCGCGAGACGATTATGGCGGGGCATCCGTTTGCCGCCAACCCGCTGAACAAAACAGCGTATCCGCTGCAATGGATGGCGTTGCTGCTGCCACCCGCGCTGCACCTCAACGTGATGATATTGCTACACATCTTCATCGGTGCGATGGGCGTGTTCACCTGGGTGCGCGCGGAGGGGGTTTCGCGAACCGGGGCGGCAATCGGGGCGCAGGTCGGCGCACTTGCGGGATCGTTTGTTGATC
>CAYSVE010000344.1:0-6555 GCA_964434365.1 uncultured Anaerolineaceae bacterium
GCGTGCAAACCCCGCTATACTCAATCCCTCATTATCTATCTCGCCACTCCGAGGACCCTACCGTGGAGACGTTCCACCACCGTACGCGCATCGTGCTCACCTATATCACTGCGACCGTACTTGCGTTGCTGCTGCTAGGAAGCGTGGCGCAGTTGTTGATGCTCTTCTTCATCAGCGTGTTAGCCGCGATTCTCATGCGGGACGCCGCCGAGGCCATCGACCACTACACGCCGATCCCGGTGCGCCCGGCGGTCATCCTGGTGGCGACGGTCTTTGCGGCCATCGTCGTGACGAGCCTCGCCTTTAGCGCACCCCGCATCGCGCCGCAGCTTGTCCGCCTGTTCGATGCCATCGACACGGAGTTGAACACACTCGAAGCGCGCGTTGCCGAAACCTCGTGGGGAGAAGATTTGCTCGACGTGCTACCGTCGTCCTCTGAGGGCCTGGCGGGCAACTCGGCGCGGCTGTTCGCGTTCGTCGAGGGCGCGATTTCGACGATTTTCGCCTCTGGGTTTTATGTGGTGCTGCTGTACTTCGTGGCGATTTACCTTGCGCTGGAACCGGCCTACTACTGCCGCATCGTTATTCGCCCCCTGCCCCAACACCTGCGAACCCCCGCCCGCGAGATGCTCGACGAGATCGAAGTGGCGCTGGGCTGGTGGCTGGTGGCGCGCCTCAGCAGTATGGCCGTCATCGGCATGATGACGTACTTTGGCGTGCTTGCGCTGGGGTTGCCCAATGCGCTGGGGCTGGCGGTCGCGGCGGGGGCGCTCTCCTTCATCCCCAACCTCGGCCCGGTGCTTTCCACCGTCCCGGCGATGATCGTCGCGCTGCCGCGCGGCACGGCATACATCTTCTATGTGATTTTGCTATATGCGGGCCTGCAACTGGTGGAGAGCTACATCATCACGCCACACATCGAGCGGCGGACGGTCTCGCTGGCCGCGGCAATCACGATTCTGGCGCAACTCACGCTCTCGCTGTTGGTGGGCGCGGTGGGGACGCTCGTCGCTGCGCCGCTGGTGGTGGTGGTGATGGTCTCGGCGAAGCACATTTACTTCCCGGCGGTGCTGGGCGAGCCGCCGGGGAGCATCGACCTGCACATCGGCAATTAACGTTATCAATTTGCCCCGGCAACCGTTAAAATAACCTCTTAACGACTAACCAAGGAAGACGACCCATGCGTGAAGTGACCGTCGGCATCGTGCAGATGCGACCGATCCTCGGCGAGATGGAAGAAAATCTCGTCAAAATGTCCGACATGATTAGCAAAATTGCATCCCAGCAGAAGGTGGACCTGATCGTCTTCCCAGAACTGGTGACCAGCGGCTACGAGCTTGGGGTGCGCTTTACCGAACTGGCCCAACGCACGCCCGGCCCAACCGTCAACCTGATGGCGCAGCGCGCCAACGAGTACGGTGTGTACATCGCTTTCGGCATGGCCACCAAGGAAAAAGTGGAAAGCGTGCTGTACAACAGCGCCGTGATGGTCGGCCCGGAGGGTGACCTGCTGGAGGTGTACAACAAAATTCACCTACGCGGTGAAGAGCGCATGGCGTTCCGCGAGGGCTTTAAAATGCCGACCATCGAAACGGAGTTCGGCACCATCGGGATGCTCGTAGGCTACGACCTGGCCTACCCCGAAGTTGCGCGCAGCATGGCCCTCGACGGCTCCGAACTGCTCATCGTGATGGCGAACTGGGAAGCCGCGCAGATCGACGAGTGGAAGACCTACACCCGCGCCCGTGCCTACGAGAACAGCATGTTCGTGGTGGGGGCCAACCGCGTGGGCGAGGACGTCACGCTGACGTTCGGCGGCGAGAGCCTTATCGTAGGGCCGCGTGGGCAAATCTACGCCTCGTTGGCCGACGAAACCGACCCCGATACCGGCGCGCCGCTAGAGGGCTTTACCGTAGCCCGCATCGATCTCGATACGGTGCGCCGCTACCGCGAGGAGTACCAGTTCATCCAAACACGGCAGCCCACGACCTATCGCTCCATCGTGCGGAAGTACTAGCGACACCCACCCCAAGGAGGATACCCACCCGTGCGGTATCCTCCGCGCGCCCTGCCGAACACACCCAACGAGGATTACGCTGTGCCTAGTGCACTACCCTTCGAACCCGAAAGCCGCTCGCTACGCGGTGATGTGGCGACATCGCTGACATTCGTTAACCGCGCCGATGAACCCGCCGACGTGCACTGGGTCGATTACCGGGGCGAGGCACACCAATATCGAACCCTTGCGCCCGGCGATACCTGGACCATCTCGACATTCGAGACGCACGCGTGGGTGGTCACCGGCGCGAGCAGCGGACGCTTCCTCGCACGGGCGATCGGCCATGCCCAACCCCACACGGTCATCATCAAGCAACGCGACCGCACGCGCGTCGACCGCCCAGACGAGCAAACCGGCTTTCAAATTCAGGCGTTGTACGTGCTGCCTGCCGATGGCACCGACCATTTCCTCGACGTCAATGGCACGCTCCCCACGTCGGGCGATGGGTGGAAGGGCTGGTTCGCGGGGCAAACGGGGGGGACAAAACTGCGTGGGGACACACACGACGGTGAGCCGGACATCGTGTACGTGCGGTTAGAGGCCACCGCCGCCGAGGTCCGCGCGAACACCCATCGCATCGCCGATGCGTTGCGCGAGCGCGGCTTCGACCAACCGAACAAAATTTACGCGATTTACTACGATGGCCCCAACGACATCTGCGGCGACGGCAGTTCGGCCAAGGGGGTCGCGACGGTGTACCTACAGGGCGATTTGTGCCCGGGGGAGGTGTTCACATCGACTGCGGCGCACCCCGGCTACTGGTCGTTCGTGATGATGCACGAGCTGCTGCACGCGCTCGGCTGCGTGCCCCCCTGCGCGCCGAACGTCTCGCGCGAGCGCCCTGCACACGTCGACGATCACCCGCAGGACATCATGTATTACCTCTCGGCGACGCACCCGCTCATCCTCGATGTGGGGCGCGATGACTACTACGGTCATGGCCGCGAGGACTGCTTCGACCTCGCGCGCAGCCCGTTCCTCGACCCATTGCCCGACCGGGTGGCCCTGCCGCTGCGGTGGCGTATTCACCTCGCCGAAAAGTATCTTGCGGCGCATCCGCGGGCGGTGCGTGTGCGCTCGGCGCGGGCGGGTGCCGAAATGCACCTCAACCTCATCAATCGCACCGGGCACGATGTGCTGTTGTTCTTCATCGACAGTGGCGGCAAAGCGCGGTACTACGCGCACCTTGCGCACAATGCACAGGTTACACAGCACACGTACGCAGGCCACGCGTGGATTCTCATTGTCGTCGATAACGATGAGCGCGCCACAGTTTTGCGGCAATGGGTGGCCGATGCCCGAGATGCGAGCATCACCTTAGGGTAAGGCGGCTACGGATACTGCACTTCGGCCATGGTGTGCAGCATCGCGCGCGCTTCATCGACTGTGTGGGCGTAGTGCGCGTTGGCAAAGGCCCGCTTCGAGACCGGTTTGGCGATTTGGTGCGCGATTTCCTTGTAGATTATCGCATCGGGGCGGGCAACGATGACGACTGCCCCCTGGTTGCGCGGGCAAATCTGCTCCAGGTAGGTGATGTCGTGCCGGGTGAGTTGGAGCCGTACCGCACGCTCATCGATGATGAGGTGCACCGTGTGGTCCACTTCGCGCAACAGCTTCGCCGATTTTTCGGCCAGATGATACAAGTCGTTTTGGGTTGCATGGCCCACATACTGCTGCAACACGACCGTCTTACCTTCGTTGTCCCACTCGATAACGTGTCCCATCGACAGCACCACTCCACACTTTGCACATGGGGGCCATTCTATGAGATAACTTGCCGCCAAAGTTATATCAAAGTGTCTAATTTTTCATAGTATTTATATGTCAAAATAGTTCATATAGCACTATTAGCAAACTGCTGGGTCTGCGCGTAGAATAGAGATTGTTCGATTTGTGAAACAGGCCCATCATGACCGACCAAACACCCGAACCCTCGCCTACCCTCACCATCGCGTCCTTTTTGACGTTGGCCGTCGTGGTTATTGGCGGCGGCGTGCTGATGTTCGTCACCCTTCCGCAACCGGTGACCATTACCATCAACCCGCCAGAAGACACCCCCCCCCCGCAGCCGACGCCTACGCCAGGGCCGATTCTTGTGTACGTGACCGGGGCCGTCGCGAATCCCGAAACGACGGTCGAACTGCCTGCCGGTAGCCGCGTCGCCGCTGCGCTCGATGCGGTGGGCGGCCCGCTCGACGAGGCCGATATGGCGCGTGTCAATGTGGCAGACGTGCTGCGCGATGGCTCGCAGGTGCATGTGCCCCTCGCCGAAGTCATCGAGCAACTCGCTGAAGCCGACGCCGCCGCCGATACCGACATCCCCGCAGGCGTCGTCACCCCAGAGGATGTGCCACAGGATGTGGACCTCGCCACGCCGATGGGCGGCGAGTTGGTCAACCTAAACACAGCCACCGCCGAAGCGCTCGCGACGCTGCCACGTATCGGCGATGTGACGGCGCAGGCCATCATCGACTACCGCGAGGAAAACGGGCCGTTTCGCAGTTTGGACGAGCTAACCGAGGTGAGCGGCATCGGTGCTGCCACAGCACAGGGGCTTGAGGGGTTGGTGCGCTTCGAGTAGCACCCTGCGACGGGCGAACACTCATCAGCTATTGGATTGTGCTCGGTCACGCCGAATGCTATGCTTGCAGCTTCGTTTCCGTTGCGAAGTGTATGCTGCATGACCCAACCGGACATTCTGTTCATCGTTCTCGATACCCAACGCCGCGACCGCCTGAGCCTGTATGGCGGCCCGCGCGAGACATCGCCCGCCCTCGATGACTTTGCCCGCAACGCAACCGTCTTCGAGCGGGCCGTGGCCCCCGCCCAATGGACGATGCCGTCGCACGCGTCGATGTTCACGGGGTTGCATGTGGGCACGCATGGCGTCATCGAGGTGAGCGACGCGCTCAGCGGCATGTACCCCACCCTCGCCGAAATCCTCCAGGCCGATGGCTATCGCACGGTAGGCTTTTGCAACAACCCGCTCGTGGGCCTGCTGAACAACAACCTCACGCGCGGCTTCGATGCCTTCTACAACTACGCCGGGGCCAGCCCCTCGCGCCCGCGCGATGTGAATCGGGGGGCGGTGCGGCGCGCGCTCAGCACCGGTTGGCGACGCTTCGCGCATAGGGTGCAAAACCAGTTTGCGCAAAACGACACCCTGTTTCGGCTGAGCCTGCACCCGTGGCTCGTTAGCCTATGGACGCGCGCGGTGAACTACAAAGGCCACACCGAACACACCATCGACGACGCCATTGACACGATGCGGGCGCACCACGCAGGCGGCGCCGATGCGCCACTGTTCACCTTCATCAATTTGATGGGCACGCACATGCCCTACCGTCCACCACAAAGCTATGTCGACCGGGTTGTGCCGGAACTCCGCCGCGACAAAGCGGCCTATCGCTTCATGGGCCGCTTCAACGACGACGCGGCACGGTGGGCCAGCCCCACCGAACAATCGCTGACCGAGTGGGAACTCGATGTGTTGAAGGCCTTCTACGATGCGGAAATCGCCTACCAGGACGATCATGTGGGTCGCCTCTTGCGCGACTTGCAGGCCAGCGGACGCCTCGACAACACGATGGTGGTGGTCGTCGCCGACCACGGCGAAGCCCACGGCGACCACGGCTTCATGGGCCACAGCTTCGTCGTCTACCAGGAGCTGGAGCAGGACCCCCAGGTGAATCACTTCCCGGGTGGGTTGGCCGCAGGCAAACACGCGACGACCAACGTCAGCACGCGGCGGTTGTTCCACACCATGCTCGATGCGGCTGGCGTAGCGCCCCCCCTCGACGAGGCCGACCCCAACGCGAATGTCGCCCGGTTGTCGCTGGCAGCGGCGACCAACGGCGTCCCCGACATCGAAGGCAACACCGCTTTTGTCGAGGCCTTCCCGCCGAATACGTTCCTCAATGTGTTGCGGCACCGCAACCCCGCTGTCATCGATACGATGAACCTGCGCCAGGTTCGGCGCGGTGTATACGACGGCGCACACAAGCTCACGACGGTGGGCACCCATGTCGATGGCTTG
The DNA here is from genome assembly GCA_964434365.1 of uncultured Anaerolineaceae bacterium. GTDB lineage: Bacteria > Chloroflexota > Anaerolineae > Aggregatilineales > Phototrophicaceae > CAYSVE01. Next base: position 6,096 of record CAYSVE010000344.1, read on the forward strand.
TTTTACCTGAACGACGACCCGGACGAGGTTCGTAGCGTGGCGGCGCAAAACCCCGCGCTCACCCAGGCGATGCAGCAGAAGCTCGATGCCTTTGCGCGCGAGGTGGCCGGGCAGCGCACCAACGGTGCGGCCTTCGAGGGGGTAAACGCCGATGTGGAAGACCATCTGCGGGCGTTGGGGTACATCGAATAGGTTCTTACGGACTATTTATGTGTCTGCTCAGGTTCTACTCACCGTTCAGGACGATACTACTATCAAGTCGCGCGGCACGGTGCCTCCCCCCCACCGTCCGCGCGGCTTAGTTTTTGCCCCCTCTACGGCCACAAAAACGCTATAATGGCCCGCAAATCATCAACGGAGTGTGGACCATGAGCGAGTCTGCAACCCTCAAGCTGCGCCTGCTGAAGTGCATCCACCAACAGGCGCGCGGGGGCGACGAAAATTACCTCTAGCTAGACGA
>CAYSVE010000345.1:0-6505 GCA_964434365.1 uncultured Anaerolineaceae bacterium
CTGGAGGAGTTTATGCCTGGACCCGAAACCGACCATGCAACCTCCCTGCTCGCGAAGAAGCGTCTGCTGAAACTCGACCAAATACAGCAACGAACGCTACGCATCGAGCCGCCGATCTTCAAGCAGTTTGTGCTAACGACCGGCAATGAGTGAGTTTTACTATCGTGTGCCCACCGAAACGGCACGCGCCGAACTTGTCATCACGAAGTCGCGCTTTATCGCAACAGCGGGTTTCGCACCCACCGCCGACGCTGCCAAGGCGACACTAGACAACATTCGAACGGAAATGCCAGACGCATCGCATCATGTGCACGCTTTTCGTGCAGGTTATGGTAACAGCGTTGTCGAAGGAATGAGTGATGACGGTGAACCGAGCGGTACGGCTGGCCCACCTATCCTGTCGATACTGCGTGGCACTGACATTGGCGATGTGATTGTCGTCGTGACGCGCTATTTCGGTGGTACAAAACTCGGTACGGGCGGACTTGTACGCGCCTACGGCGATGCAGCGCGCGCCGTGCTAGATGACTTGCCTACTGCAGAAAAAATCCCAAAGCGCCAGTTGATGTTCGCGGCGCCCTACTCGTTTTACAAACAAATTAAGCGCCTGATGGCCGCCCATGAGGGAGTGGTCGACAGCGAAGCGTTCGCTGCCGACGTAACGATTGTGCTCACGCTGCCGCACGCAAACTCGGCAGCCTTCGAGCGCGAGTTGATCGACCTGACGGCGGGCGTCGTCACCCCCCTGCTGTTACACGATGACACGCTATGAGTCGTCGAAGTTCATGCTAATTTGCCGCTTCACCTCGCGCAAAAGCGGATGCCTCGGACTGATGCGTTCTGCCCGGCTAAGGTAGAGCTTCGCGGCATCGTGCTGCTCATCCTCGAACAAAAACTGGCCAGCCCGAACCAACAAAACGATATGATTGGGATGTCCATCTAACCCGCGATTGAGGTAGGCAAAGGCCGTTTCGCGCTCCCCTCGCTCCCACAGCAGCGTCGCGCCGAGGCCCAGAAGCTCTGGGTCATCGGGATGATCGTTGAGCGCGTCCTGCAATGTTTCCAGCGCAGTGGATGGCTCCTTCCAGGAGACATATGTGCGAGCAAGCAGCAAATGCCCTTCGGCAAAGGAGGGCGCGCGTTCGACAACATCCTCCAGAAAGTCAGCATCTGCCGCCCGCACCGACCCATTCGCATCGAGAATTTGCCGAATATCGGCTAGTTTACGCTCGAAATTAGGTATCTCTACCGAAAGTGCCAGGACATCGGCCTCTGCGAGGACATCGTCGTCATCGGTCTGTGCCTGAACATGCTGCACCTGTGCCCGCGCACCTTGCGTGTCTCCGTCGAGTAAATGCAAAGCCGCGAGATTCAAGCGCAAATCATGCCGATCCTCTGCTGCGTCGATGGCGTTCTGTAAAGTCTTCATAAAGGGCGACAGGTCATCGAATTTGTAGGCTGCGTCGATGGCAAGCCGAACCCGATCACCATAGGGGTCGAGAGCCACGAGTCGTGCAAACGCCTCGACCGCATCGGCATCTTCGAGTTCGATGAGTTGCAGGGCCGCACCACTCGCTGCAATGAGGTCTTTCTCGTCTAGCGCGAGGGCTTCACGATACGCCGCGATGACTTCTCTGGCGATAACCTGTGTTTCCGGGTAGTCGTCGGGGTCGATGAGAATAAACTCTTCGACTGGCTCCGCATCGAAGGCATACGTTATCGTGATGAGTGTTTCGGCGTATTGACGAAAAAGCGCTGCGCTAACGATATCTTCTTCGATAGCGCTCTGATACGTGTCGATGGCATCGTATAGCCGGCGCGCCTGACGATACAGTTCGGCAAGTGTAATCCACGTCTCTGGCAGTTGAGATGTCTCCACGGCTGTTTCAAGTATTTCGTAGGCCTCTTCGACAAGGCGTCGCCGAAACAGAATGGGTGCCAGCATGGTCGCGGGTATCGCCGAATCGTCGAATGCCTGTAGCGCGCTATCGGCCAACGATACGAGTGTTTCATCAGCTTTTGTGAGCACACGTGCCATGCACATCGACACCAGCCATGGGCCAAATACACCGCCGACGAGCTGCCCCTGCGCAATCAATGCCTGCGATGCAGCTTTGAAGTCCACATCTGCCTTGCCCCACAGGTACAGGAGTAGGTCCACCTCCCACCGACCGGCCAGGCGCAACAGCTTGATCAGCGTGGCTTCGTTCGTGGGTACATCATCGTAAACCAAAAACGCAGAGCTTGGTCGCTCCGCCTCAAGTTCTTCGACGATCTCATTCGCAACCGTTGGTAACTGATTGATGAGATCGGAAAGCGTTGCCGCAGTGTAGCTAAATTCGACAACCTCATCGTCCTCAAAGACATCGGTATCCATTTCAAGCGTGAGCGTCCACGCGTCTTCGTGGACGAGAGCGCCGTTTAGCGTAACGTTTTCGTCGAGTTCATCCAGGGACCAGTCGTCTGGGCCAAAAGCCGATTTCTCGATAATCCATATGTAATCATCTGGCTCGCCATCTAGCTGTGCAAGTAGACGATACACCGTTACATCTAGCCAGCGGCCTAGCAACAGCCCCAGCGTTACTGCGATCCCCAACGCGACTTCCGGGTCATCATCGTAGAGCACTGGCCAGAGGCCAATTCGCAGGGGCGACCGCCCCAACGATACGGCTTGTGCCATCGTAGAAGCCGTGCCGAATATGGCGGTGGGCAAGTTGGCACTGTCGACACCGCGCTCTTCCAACATGAGTTTTCTTGCTAGTTTGTCCATAGATTGTTTTTAGCTTGGTCGGTAAGCATTGATAAGGTCGATCATACCCCGTACAGAGACGGGCTTGAGGATGTATTCGTCGAAACCTGCGACTTCGTATTGCCCGGGGTAATTCACTGCGTCGTACGATGTCACGATGACGATGGGATCTTTTACGCCTTTATCGCGTAGTAAGCGGGTCAACTCCAGCCCGTTGTACGCGGCAGCCCCTAGGTCGATGTCCATCAGAATGAGGTCCATACTGCGGGGGCCTATGGTAGAAAGCGCAAGCTGTGGGTCGTCGAATGTGACCAGTTCGTCCTGGTTCATCCGGCAAATTCGCTCGACGAGGGCGATGTTGGAGGGGTTATCTTCGATGTATGCAATACGCATTGGAACTCACACATAAACAACAAGCCCCCCGCACAGCGAGGGGCCAGGGTCGACAAACAGGATCGTTTTAGTTGACGATCGGGATCACGCTGGTGTCACCGCGGATGATGACTTGCTCTGCCAAAACCCAACCGAAACCAGCCGACGTATTGATCTGCACCCAATCGAATTCGGTGGTGCGGGCCACGATCGGCGCTTCGACCGGACCGACAATTTGACCGATAACCCCGAAATTCACACCAGGGCCGGGGTAGAGCGGGATACTACTGCTGATGATGACGATGGGCGATGCAATAGACCCAACCGGATTCTGAATGATGGGCACGTTGTCGTAGGTTCCGCGGAACAAAATGAACTCAACATTCACCCAGCCCTGCCCGAACGGCCCATTGACTAGCAACCACGCTCCATCGTTGGTTTGCCCGGCGACTGGCAATTCGGTGCCGCCTCGCAGCGTTGTTACGATGGTAAACTGCGCGCCAGGGCCGCTACGCACGTTCAAGAAGCTGGTATTTACGATTGCACGCGGAATCTCGATTTGAGGCGGTGTGACAAAAGGAAGCGTTCCACCACCACCAGCACCGAGTGAATTATCGACCACGACACCGGGTGCGCCAGCGCCAACCATCGGTGTCGTCATCACCGGTACGAGGCCAGGGCGGAAGCCGAGTTTATTAAAGTCCATCCATCCGATGCGCCCATCATCCAAAACGACCTGAACCCAGGCAATGCCCTCAGCAAAGGTATCGCCGATCACGGGATAGTCAGCATCTTCGTTGTTAGCATAAAGCGTCGTGAGAATAATTCCCGATTCCGATGGCGCAGAACGCACATCGGTCGTGGTTGTCACGAATGCGCGTGTTCCCTGTACGAACTCGGTCCCCGAGGTCACCGGTTGCGCGTCTGGGAAGACAACAGTCGACGGCGAAGTCGAGGTCGTTGGGACTGTATTCACTGGTGGCAGCACGGGGGTTATCGGTTGGGCTTGCACGTCCACCTGCACGAGCGGCACATTGGTAAAGTCACCGCGTGGGAGCGTGAATTCGATGTTTACCCAGCCGATACCCTGGGCTGTGGATACCTGATACCACACATCATCCCCGGCCAGGCCGAGCACCGGCAGCTCTGTACCGCCGACGACCGTCGTCAGCACTGCAAATTGCGCACTTGGACCCGTACGGACGTTAAGAAAGCTGGTATTTACCACAAGAATAGGAACTGCAAGCTGCTGCTCGGCCTCGCGGGCATATGCCCCGCCGGAGAACGTGACCATCGCAATCACAACGGCCAAAAGAGCTGCAAGAATGGTGCGGATTTTCATGGTTGATTGTTTCTCCTGTTTAGAACCGCGCGGCAAACGCTACCTCCCCTTACAGCCCTTGAGTATAGAGCGAAATGCCGCCGAGGGCAATTTGTTGCGTTGGGAAGTCGTGGGGCACGCGTGGTTGTACCAAACGCCAGGCGTGTGGTCTAGTAGAAATAACCCGAAAGCAGAAAAGAGTTGCACTCATGAAAGCTGCACGTTACTGCCTGTTGGGTATCGCACTCGCTCTCCTTGTGGCGATACCCCTCGCAGCCAATGCACAATTAACCACGCTATCACCGAACGAAGAACGCCTGGCCGATCGCCAATATCGGCGTGCTGCTGGCAATTTGCAGATTTACAATGCCCCTAATGGCACCCTCATCGAAGGTATAGGCGCTGGGTACAACTACGTGACGGTACAGCGCTTCGAAGGAGATTGGGCGCAAATTTCGCAGGATCAATGGGTGCGCACCAGTCAATTGGTCGACGACGTGCCGGTCTCGCGCTTTACAGGCACCATAATAGAGGGCATTACAGACCAGGACTTTGCCTGGGCGCTCATCAATGTACACCCAAGCCGTGAACCAGGCGGTTCGCCCGTGAATGCGAATCCGGTTGTGTGGCGCTACAACACCGTGAATATCCTGGAAACAACCGAGGTCGATAGCTACACGTGGTATCGTGTTGGTGAAGACCAATGGATTCACCAACATCATCTGGCGCGTTATCAACCCGTGGAACGCCCCGCGGGTGTTATGACAGACATGTGGTTTAGCATCGACCTATACGAACAGGTGCTTGTGGCATACGAGGGCGAAACCCCTGTGTTTTCGACGTTGGTTTCCAGTGGTTTGCCCCGTTGGCCCACGAACGAAGGCCTATTCCAAATCACGATGCGCTTCGAGCGCAAGGATATGAGCGGCGGCGTCTACGGTGACGACTACTACCTGTTGCAAGAGGTGCCGTGGACAATGTACTTCGACCGAGGCATCGCGTTACACGGGGCCTTCTGGCACGACAATTTCGGCTACCGCCAGAGCCACGGCTGCGTGAATTTGTCCATCACCGATGCGAAATTCCTGTTCGACTGGTCTGCACCAGAGTTCGAATGGACAGATGACGGCAACATGGGGCCATTTGTGTATGTGTACAGTAGTGGAGAATACTGAGAATAGCCTTTTCGTTTGGGCCGATTGCGTTAGACTAATGAGCACGACGAATACGTAACCCAACGAGAGCTAGTGGAAACTCAAGCATACACCCAGCGCGATATCGTCGCGCGTTTAAACACGCATCTCCAACGCTTCGGCTACGAGGCTACCGAAGCACCTATCATCGATTTCGCGGATTTATTTCTGCTAAAAGCCGGCGATCAAGTGATCAGCCGGTTATTTACGTTCGAGCGGTACGGGCAGCAGCTCGCCCTTCGGCCAGAGTTCACCGCGTTGGCCGCCAATACCTATGCGCGTCGGTTCAACGATACTATGCCACTGGTTCGGTGGCGTTACGACGGCGCAGTATTCGAAGATGACCCACACCAGGCCGATGGCCAGTATCAACACGCGAGTGTAGGCGCGGAGATGATCGGTACGGGCACCCCCTGGGCCGACGCGGAAATCATCGGCATGGCCGCAAGTGCAATCGCCGACCTACCCGTCGACGGATGGACTTTGCGCATCGGACATGTTGGCGTTTTGCGCGAGGCGATGGCCCGCTACGAACTCGATAGCCGTACCGAGCGTTTCTTGCTCCACCACATTCCATTGCTGTGTGAGCAGGGCCAGGACGCCGTACTGGATAAATTGGATCGCCAGATCATCGGCAGCCATTTCTCCGACGACATGACGCCCAATGCAGACGGGATACAAACCACCACGCAACGCATCCTCGACGCGGTGCTCGATGCTAACCAGGCCGGGGCGACGATGGGCGGACGCAGCCGCGAGGACATCGTCCGTCGCCTGCTAGACAAGCGACGCCGCGCATCTGAGCGCGACCAGATTCATGCGGCCCTCGACTTCCTGGCAGCGAGGTGCGCCGCCACCGGCCCACTTGAT
>CAYSVE010000346.1:0-6503 GCA_964434365.1 uncultured Anaerolineaceae bacterium
GCAGTGCTCGTTGGCTTCATCTAAGACTTCATCGGCGCACAGAGCGATTATGTTGTTGTGCTGGAAGAGTTCCCGCAGGAGTCGTACAACGAGTCCATCGTAGCAGCGGCCCTGGCCGGTGACCTGCCGGACATCATCGACGTGGACGGCCCGGTGATGCCGAACTGGGCGTGGAGCGGTTATATGCAGCCGCTGAGCCTGCCGGAAGGCGCTCTGGATGACTTCCTGCCGGGTGCCATCGGCGTGTGGGACGGCGAAGTGTACTCGGTGGGCCTGTGGGACGCCGCGCTGGCCATGTTCGCGCGCCGCTCGGTGCTCGAAGCCAATGGCATTCGCATCCCCACGCTGGAAGAACCGTGGACCCTGGAAGAGTTCGACAGCGCCCTGGAAACGCTCCAGGCGACTGGTGAGTTCGATTTCGCCTTCGACCCCGGCCTGGCATGGACCGGTGAGTGGTATCCGTATGCGTTCTCCCCGCTGCTGCAAAGCTTCGGCGGCGACCTCATCGACCGCGAAACGTTCCTCGAAGCCGAGGGCGTGCTGAATGGTGAAGAGGCCGTTGCATTCGGCGAGTGGTGGCAGAGCCTGTTCGAGCGTGACCTGTCCCCTGGTACTTCGCAGGACAGCGCCGACCGCGACACGGGCTTCTTCGAAGGGCGTTATGCCATCCAGTGGAACGGGAACTGGGCCGCAGCGGCTGCACTCGATGCCATCGGCGACGACCTGCTTGTCCTCCCGGCACCAGACTTCGGCGCGGGTAACTTCATCGGTGCTGCGTCGTGGCAGTTCGGCGTAAGCGCCACCAGCGAAAACCCAGAAGGTGCGAACGCCTTCATCGAGTTCGCAATCCAGGATCAGTATCTCGCGGCCTTCGTGGACGCGGTGGGCCTCATCCCGGCAACACCGGCTGCCGCTGCGATGACCGAGAACTACGGCGAAGGTGGTGCGCTTGAGGTGTTCTTCGACTACAGCGCGGAACAAGCCGTGTTGCGCCCGCCTACACCGGGTTACGTCGTGATGGCCCTGGAGTTCGAAAAGGCCATTGCGGACATCACGAACGGTGCTGACGTGCAGGATACGCTCGACGCGGCTGTGGATGCCATCGAGCAGGACATCGAAAACAACGGCGGCTACGGCTTCGGTATGTAAGCTACGCTGCCTGCGGTTGGTGGGCCGGGCCTTGGTCCGTGCCCACCCCGCCCCAATGCGCCCTCGCTGAGAGAGAAAGAGACCCCCTATGGCAGTGACAAGTAGTAATACCACCAGCTCGGTTCCTGCGGCCACCACTACCGGTAGCCAGATGAGCGATCGTCGCCGCGAGGCGATTGTCGGCTGGGTGATGGCCGGGCCTGCAATCGTCCTTTTGACTTTGTTTCTGATCGTTCCATTTTTTATGGCGTTTGTCTTCTCGCTGACCAACCAGCGCCTCATTAGCCCCAACCCGACCGAATTCGTTGGGATGCGAAACTATCAGCGGTTGTTGACGGTGCGAACCTTCACGTTGGAGCCGGTGCGCGATGAAGACGGCAATGTCGTCCGCGATGAAGACGGCGCAATCGAGTATCCGCGCCTGCGCGAGTTTACCCGAGACAACCCAGACTACCCCCAACTCGATGGCCTGCGGGAGTGGATAAGCTTCCAGCGTGGCGATAATCGTCTGGTGTTCCTTGCAAGCGATGTGGTGTTTATGAAGGCGCTGCAAAATACGGTGACGTTTGTGGTGATCGTTGCGCCCACACAGGCATTCCTGGCGCTGTTGCTGGCTTTGCTCATCAATCAGCGGCTTATCGGCATCAACGTCTTCCGCACGATATACTTTATGCCCGTGGTCGTGTCGATGGTGGTGGTGTCCTTCCTGTGGCGCTTCATCTACGATGGCCAAAACGGCCTGCTGAACACAGTCCTCACGGCGATTACATTCGGCGCGTTCCAACCCGTGGATTGGCTGGGGAACCCGAGCACAGCGCTAGGGGCCATTATGGCGATGTCTATCTGGCAGGGTGTGGGCTTCCACATGGTTATCTGGCTCAGCGGTTTGCAGACGATCCCCAAGGTACTGTACGAGGCAGCAGCCATCGACGGGGCCAACGGCTGGGAACGATTCCGCAATGTGACGTGGCCGGGGTTGCGCAACACAGCAGTGCTCATCCTGCTCGTGATTACGATGCAGGCCTTCACGTTGTACCCTCAGGTGCAGGTGATGACGCGCGGCGGCCCGTTGGATAGCACGCAATCGATCGTGTTCCAGGCTGTTATTCGCGGCTACGAGCAACAAAATATCGCGGGCGGCTCGGCAATTTCGGTGCTGCTGTTCCTAATCGTTATGACGATCACGCTTATCCAAAGTTACCTCACCCGGGAGAGAGCCTAATGGCCGCAACAGCCGATACGCATAGCAGCGTACGCGTCGAGAGCAAGGGCGTACAGGGGCGCTGGCACGGTGCCATAATCTCTGGCCGTTACCTGCTACTGGTCCTCGTGGGCCTCATTATGGTGTTGCCAATCGTCTTTATGATCGTGTCGTCGTTCAAGCCGGACCTGCAACTGCTCAGCGATACGTCGTCGTGGCGGGCGTTCTTCCCGGTGGGCGACATCTCGTGGAACAACTACACGGGCGCGTTCGACCGCGCGCCGATTGGGCTGTTCGTGTTCAACTCGGTGATGGTGACGGGGGTTACGGTCGCGCTGGCGATCTTCTTCTGCTCGATGGCGGGCTTTTCGTTCGCGGTGTTGCGGTGGCCGGGCAAGCGCATTGTGCTGGCCGTGGTGATTGCGACGTTCATCGTGCCGTTCGAGTCCATCGCGGTGCCGCTGCTGCTCATCGTCAACCAGTTGCCGTGGGTCGGCGCGGAGGGGTTCCAACTGGGTTGGCTGAACACCTACCATGTGCAGATCATCCCGTTCGTCGTGGATTCGCTGTCGGTGTTCCTGTTTGTGCAGTTCTTCCGCGATTTGCCGCGCGACCTCGTCGAAGCGGCGCGCATCGACGGTGCAAGCTGGTTCCAGATATACACACGCGTGTTTATGCCCATCAGCGGGCCGGTGATCGCCACGGTGGCCATCCTCAAGTTCATTAACATGTACAATCAGTTTTTGTGGCCGTTGATGGTGGTGCAACAGGAAGAGTTCCGCCCGGTGATGGTGGGCTTGCAGTATTTCTTCCAGCAGAACATCGTGTGGGGCGAGATTATGGCCTACCTGACACTCATCACGGTGCCGGTGCTGCTGTTCTACCTCGCGCTGCAACGCGCGTTCATCGAGAGCATTGCATCGAGCGGTGTGAAGGGCTAAACGAACGGAATTCGCGAGAGGGATGGGGATACGATAATGGTGAACGCTTTAACAGGGCAGCAATACCGCGAGCGGTACCGCCCGCAATACCATTACTCACCACCGCAGTGGTGGTTGAACGACCCGAACGGGTTGGTGTACTACGAGGGCGAGTATCATCTGTTTTACCAGTATCACCCCTACGCCACGGTATGGGGGCCGATGCACTGGGGTCATGCTGTTAGCACCGACCTTGTTCGGTGGGAAACGCTGCCGATTGCATTGTACCCCGATGACATCGGCACGATTTTCTCTGGGTGTATCGTCATCGATGCGGACAACACCAGCGGACTCGTGCCGGGTGGGGGGCTGGTGGCGGTGTATTCGTACAATACGCAGCAGCAGGGCGTAGCCTACAGCATCGATAAGGGCCGCACCTGGACGAAATACCCCGGCAACCCGGTGATGGAGGCGGTGAAGAAAGACTTCCGCGATCCGAAAGTCTTCTGGCACGATGAAACGGGCCGCTGGGTGATGGTCATCGCAGCGGGGGACACGGTGCAGCTCTACACCTCGCCGAACCTTACCGCGTGGACGTTTGCCAGTGAGATTACACACGGGCACAGCGACGGCTGGTGGGAAGTCCCCGACCTTGTGCGGATGTCGGTCGACGGTGAGGAATACTGGCTGCTTATCATCAGCATCAGCACGGGCGGCCCGGCGGATGGCAGCGCCACACGTTACATGATCGGCCAATTCGACGGCACGACGTTTACCGACGCCTACCCCGATGAAACGCTGTGGTTCGATTATGGGCCAGATAATTACGCCGGGACGACCTTCAGCAACGCACCGGGCGATGATCCGCTGTTCATCGGCTGGATGAACAACTGGCTGTACGCCAACGAAATCCCGACTGAGGCGTGGCGCGGTCAACTCACGCTGCCGCGACGACTGCGGCTGGTGAACACGGCGGCAGGCGTTCGCCTATCGCAGCAGCCCGCCGCCGAGATAGAGCAGTTGCGTCAGCCGCTCGGCACATGGACTGATACGCCCATCGTAGCCGAGACTTCGCCTGAGGGCCTTACGGGGCCAGCGCTGGAACTGACCGCGACGTTCGAGGCCGGTACCGCGCAAACCTTCGGCTTTCACCTGTTTGGCGGGGTGGCATCGCGAGTACGCGTGGTGTACGACGTCGCCGAACGCCAACTGGTGGTGCATCGTTTGGGCGAGGGGATGGCGAACTATCGGCAGACTTTTGCCGCCCCCTTGCCGTTGGTCGACGGAACGTTGACACTGCGTGTACTCATCGACCACTCCACGCTGGAGATATTCGCACACGGTGGTCAGGTCAGCATGACGGCGCTGGTTTTCCCCGATGTCGACGCGGTAGGGGTGAGCGTTGTCGCCGAGGGGGGCCGGGCGGCCTTACGGTCGCTAGACGCTTTTTCGCTCGGCAGCATTTGGGAGAGCTAACGATGGCGCTGCGCTTCGAAGACCGTTGGATTTGGGATTTCTGGTTCGCAAAGGATGGCGCGGACTATCACATTTTTTACTTGCAGGCGCCGCGCAGCCTCGTCGAGCAGACGTTGCGCCACTGGCATGTGACGATCGGCCATGCGGTGAGCCAGGATTTACGTAACTGGACCGTGCTGCCGGACGCCTTCGCACCGTCGACTGCGGGGGATGCCTGGGACAACTACACCACTTGGACGGGCAGCATCACCCAACACGAGGGGCTTTGGTACCTGTTTTACACGGGTAGCCACCGCGCCGAGGACGGGTTGATCCAGCGAGTGGGCTATGCCACCTCCGATGACCTGATGACCTGGACGCGCGCGGCGCGAAATCCGGTCATCGAGGCAGATGCGAGGTGGTACGAACTGCTCGACCGCACCGCATGGCACGACCAGGCCTGGCGCGACCCATGGGTGTTTCGACACCCGCAGACGGGTGAGTGGCACGCTTACATCACCGCGCGTGCGAAGGACGGCCCCGCCGATGGGCGCGGTGTCATCGGCCACGCGACCTCGCCGGACCTCAAAGCGTGGGCGGTGCGTGAACCGATCACGGCACCCGGTGAGTTCGGCGATATGGAAGTGCCGCAACTCGCGCACATCGACGGGCGCTATTATCTGTTCTTCTCCACGCCGAAGGCACACCACTCGGCGATGCGGCGGGCACGCACAGGGCTGGCCGCGGTCGGCGGAACGCACTATCTCGTGGGCGAAAGTCCGCTAGGGCCGTTTTCGTATATCACCGACGCGTTTATGGTTGGCGACGATGCACAAACTCTTTACTCTGGGAAGGTGATCGAAGGGCCAGACGGCCAATGGGTGTTTTTGGCCTTCCGCAACTTCGATGCGAGCGGTGCGTTCCTGGGCGATATCATCGACCCGTTGCCAGTGACGGTCGGCAGCGATGGACGGCTAACCGTCGGCTGAGCGCGTGCCTCATTCGATGGTTGAGAGATCGGAGATGGTGATGCCGGAGCACGTGCCAGACAAAAATGGGGATAACCCACGTCGCGCGCCCATACAGGATATTGCTACGCTCGCGGGTGCGGGCCGTGGGACCGTCTCGCGTGTGCTGAACGATCACCCGTATGTGAGCGAGGAGACGCGCCAAAAAGTGCTGGAGGCGATGCGCGCGCTGGACTACCGCCCGAACCTCAACGCCCGGCAGATGCGCACCCAGCGCTCGCGCCTCATCGGTTTTTTGGCAGACGAGGTCGCGACGACGCCGTACGCCAGCGACATCATCAAGGGGGCGTATGATGCTTCGCGCAAACACGGGTACATGATTCTCATCGTTAGTGCAGGGGATAATCGCAGCTACGCCCAGGAAGCGGTCGACACCTTGCTACAGCGCGATGTCGATGCGCTCATCTACGCGGCGATGTATCATCACCCCGTGAAAATACCCGAAGGGCTGAATAACACACCGACGGTTGTCGTCAACAGCTACGACGAGGATGGGCAGCACGCATCCGTCGTGCCGGATGAATACCAGGGTGGCTACGATGCCACCCACTACCTCATCGGGGCGGGCCACCGACGAATCGGCTTCATCAACGTGCAAGCGCCCTCTCGGCTGGTGCCAGCCGCGGTGCTGCGGCTCGATGGGTATCGGCAAGCCCTCGAAGACAATGGCATTCCCTACGACGAGGCGCTCATCTACGACGGTGCGGGCGATGCCTTCGGCAAACGGCGTGATCCGGTAGCCGAGCTCTT
>CAYSVE010000347.1:0-6488 GCA_964434365.1 uncultured Anaerolineaceae bacterium
CATCGGGTTGGTCGCGCACCAATTCGAACAGGCTATTGGTCGGCTCGGTATCGCAACTGTAGGCCAGCACTTTGCCATTGACCTTGTTTTCGATGCGCAGGCCGATCGTCGGCACAAAGTGTTTCACGGGCCATGCGGTAATGTGGAATTCCTCGTTGTCGAGTACGGGGGCGCTGAAGCGCTCGCTCACGCGGCTGAAGGTCACCGGGAAAAAATCTGGCCAGGTATCCCACGCAAAGGCCATGAGCATGTCCTCCATGCGGTTGATGCAGTGGTGCAGGCCATAGAACCGCAAGGGCGACTTGCGCCCGAGCAGCCACATGTGCATGAGCATGTTTGGTACACCGCTCACGTGGTCTGGGTGGAAGTGTGTGAGGATAATATCCTGCAACGACTCGTCGTCGATGCCCATGTTTTTGATTTTACCGAGGGGGTTGGAGCCAGCATCGATGAGAATTGGGCCGCTGCGCTCCCCTACGAGCAGGAGGTGTGTGTTGTCGTGCTCAGCGTCGGAAACAGCGGCTGCCGAGCCGAGAATGATGATCTGAGCCATACTGCCTACGATTTCAAGTTTTTTGAATAGAGTCCAGCAATCCAGTATACACCCATGTGCCAACCTGCGGGTTAGACTTTCGTTTGCCGGTCGGCAGTTTGTGTCATAATGGGGACGATTTACATCGATTACACTTCGTGGAGACAGCCATGCTGCGCAGCCCGATCAGATTTCTCATCGAAGTCGACTTGCTCAAGTTCATCGGTACCCATCGTCGATTCCTGATGTGGGTGTACGGCATCGGCTTCGAGTTGATGATTGCCTTCAACTTCTGGTGCTACCCTGGTTTTCTGGTGGGCAAGGTGTTCTGGGCAATCATATGGCCCCTTAGCATTGGCCCGATGGTGTTCGTCTTCGGCTTCGAAAACTGGGCAGGTGGGGCGTCATCGTTGCAGTGCGGCAGGCCGATTTTTTAGCGCATCTCTCGCAAACTTGGCAGACGCCCGATACCGGCATGACACGTTACACTGACCCCAATCACCCCGAGTTTTGGCAACCGGAATGGGCGCGAAAGCAATCAGACTAGCTCGGCACTTGTTACTCGATGCTCGCAACGGTCTCGATTTGCCCCTCGGAAACCTGCCACATGGTCGCCTTTGCCAAAAATGCCTTCGTGAAGATGTCCGGCTCGGTGGTCGTCATCAGGGTTTGGGTGTTCACCGCGAGGTGGTCCAGCAGGTAGGCGCGGCGGCTGGCATCGAGTTCTGCGATGACCTCATCGAGTAGCAAAATGGGTGGCTCGCCGATGCGGGCCGTCATCCACGCGAATTCGGCCAACTTCAGCGCCATCACCGTTGTGCGGGCCTGTCCCCGGCTACCGAAGTCCCCCACATCGCGTGCGTTGATCTCCATGCGCAGTTCGTCGCGGTGTGGGCCGCTGAGGGTATACCCACGCGCGATGGCCTCGTCGGTTTCTTTTTCCAGTTGGTCGGCAAACTGTGGTGCGATGGCCTCGGCTGTGAGTTCGCGGTGTAAGTCGAGGCCGGTAGTGAGGAAGGACATCTGGCCGTTGCCCCCGGCGGTAGGGGTGAAGCTGGGCACATAGCGCAGCGTGAGCACTTCTTTTTTGCCGGTTAGGTCGGCATGGATGAGTTGCGCGTCGCGTTCGAGTTCGCGCAAAAAGCGCTGCCGACCGGCGATGAGTACCGCCCCACTCGCTACGAGTTGTTCATTCCAAAACGCGAGTTCCTTGCGGCTGGCACGCCCAGCGGCGATATTCCGTAGCAGGGCGTTGCGCTGCGGTAGGGCCTTGTCGTAAGCATTCAGTGCTTCGAGGTAACCGGCATCGACCTGTGTGAGCGTGTCGTTCATGAAGCGGCGTCGGTCGGTCGGCGAGCCTTCGATAAGCGAGAGGTCACGCGGAAGGAACAACACCACATTCAACATCCCCACGATGTCCATCAGCCGCTTGTCCACCCCGTTCACACGGATGACCTTGCGGAAGCGCGACGGCTCCAACATCACCGTGATCTCAAGGCGGGCGTAGGGGTGCTTCTGCGTGCTGATATCTGCGGCGACGCGCGCGAACGGCAGAGGGTCATTTTCTGTGCGCCAGTGGATAAGCTGCCGGTCGGAGGTGGTATAGGGCGAGCGCCCAGTCGCCAGGTAGTAGAACGACTCTAGCAGGCTGGTTTTACCCTGGGCATTTTGCCCATGCAGCACAACCGTGGCATCGGGCACGGCAAGTTCTAGGTGGGCATAGTTCCGAAAATTGGTCAATGACAGATGTTCGACGCGCATCACTGGTCACTTTAGTCTTCAAAGAGGGGTTTCATTATACCACGGTGATACCCTCCTCGGCACACCGATCTTCGTCGGTTTTGTGGCATTTATAGAATGCTGCTATTCTTAACGAACAGAAAGATAACTGTTGTTTGAGTTGGGGATAGACACCATGTCGCTGGAAGATAAAACGACAGCATTGGGGCTGGTCAACTGGGCTTATTACCGTGGCAGACATCGTATGCTCATCATTATGGCACCCAATCGGGAGCACACAGCGTACACCCAGGTCGCACAATCGCTGGAGGGACAGGACGCGACCCTCAAGGATTACGACTTGCGCGTGGTGGAACTCTTCAACGACCACAATGGGACGATGGAAGGTACCCCCCTTAGCCCGGTGGCGACGCAGGGTGCGCGCAAATACTTTAGGTTGGATAACGAGCCAGAAGATACCTTTTTGATGCTCCTCGTCGGTAAAGATGGGCAGGTTAAGCATCAGGCGAGCGAGGCCGTGCCGCTTTCGGCCCTCTACGAGATGATCGATGCGATGCCGGGGCGTCAGGCCGAGGTGCACAACCGGTCTAGCGATGAGTAGTCGTAGCTTGCCAACGCCCGGCCACAAACTAAAATAGACCCACGAGTTGTAAACGAAAAGGCATAGCGGTTTATGGCCTACGGACGCATGGATGTTTTTTGGCCAGATGGTAGCTTTCAATCCTTCCCCCTCAGTGAGGGCAATGTTTCGGTGGGGCGCTCGCCAAGCGCGACGATTACTTTGGACACCGAGACAATTTCGCGCTACCACTTCAGCATCAACCACGCTGAGGGGCAGGTGATGCTGGCCGATATGGAGTCGGCCAATGGGACGTATATCGACGGCGTCAAACTGGCGTCGGGCGAGCAGCGCGAGCTAGGCGGCGGCGAAGAGGTGACCATCGGTCACCTGCGAATCATCTATCATCATATGGACGAGATGGACACGCAACCCGTCGGCTCGCGCTACGCCGAAACAACCGAGCGCATCGAGCTAACCCAGCCGTCTTTTCGCATTGCCGCGCAGCCCCCCCCCAGCCGGTCACGCCGGGGTCACACTTCTCGGCGGATCTAACCATCACCAACACGGGCGAGGAACAGGGCTGGTATACCGTAGAAGCCACGGGGGTACCGCGCCAATGGGTGCGCATCGACCGGCCTAAACTGACATTGGACCCCGGCGAAACGGCGCAGATCGTCGTGAACTTCAAGCCTGTACGTCATCATGAAACGGCACCAGGCGAGTACCCGGTAAAGCTGGTTGTGCGCGAGGAGAGTAACCCTGCCGCTGCGCTAGAGGCAGGGATTGTCCTGCGGGTATTGCCGTTTAGCGGTTTTGGCGCTGCCCTGGAGCGGCATCATATCGGCGGCGGCGAACGCTTTCGACTGCACATCCACAACCAGGGCAGCGGCGAGCTACCCCTCAGCGTGACCAGCAACCCGCTCGGCCCTGTTAACATCGTGTTTAGCACCGCCTCGAAATTGACGCTTGGCCCAGGCCAACGTGCGATTATCCAGGGCGATGTAAAGCCCCGCCAGGCGATTATCATAGGGCAGCCGAAAGATCACGACTTCGACCTGGTTGTGAAGAGTGGCGATGCTGCTGGCTTCACGGCGGCGGTGCGGGGGCAGTATCAGCAGGTAGCGCTGATGCCGGTATGGGCACCATTTGTCGTAGCGGCGGCACTGGCCGTGGTGATAACCCTCGCTGTGTTGTTGATAACGATCATCAGTGCGCCCCGCCCGAATATCGCCGCCTTCGATGTACAGAACACGCGCATCGTGCGCGGCGAAACATTAAACATCGAGTGGGCTGTGACCGATGTTGCACAACTAGAGGTACTCGTTAACGGAACCCCTGCCGTCAGTGACATCGACCCGGAAGTGGGCGGCGTGGCCCTCGACACGACAAACCTGCCGGATAACGCGGTAATTTCACTCGTAGGGACCAACCGTGGTGCACAGGTCAGCAGCGAACAACTTGTTCAGGTCGCGCCGCCGTTACAGTTGACGACCTTCATCGCGGACCCGCCCCAGCTTGTGCGGTATGTGGTGCAACCCCTCTCGTTGGAATGGGAAGTCGCTAATGCGGAATTCACGCGCATCAGTGGGCTAGAAGCCCTGACGGGTGTCGCCATCGGCGACTCATTTGGGCCAGAGGGCAACGTAACCGACTTACTCGGGATTCCACAGAACCCGCTCGTCCTTACCATTTACGCCGAATCGGCACTCGGCACCACGATGACCGAAACCATCCGCATCGAAGTCATCGACCCACGTTGTACGGCCATCGGCGGGCCGGTGCAGCTCTACGCCGGGCCAAACCCAGCCAATCAGGTGGTGGGGTCGGTGCCGGAAGCGACGTCCGTCAAGGTCGATGCACAGGAAGAGGACGGCGGATGGCTGCGCGTACAGTTGACGGGGGGCATCGCGGGGTGGGGGCCACTGGCGGCTTTCGACTGCAACAGCACGTTTGCCCCATCCTCACTCCGTAAGGTCGTCGATGTGGTGACGCCAGTGCCCTCACCGACGGTGACTGCCACCGAGACACCCAATCTCGGCCCAACGCCGACGACGCGCTTCGAAACGGCAGGGACACCCGAACCGACCGCCAGCGGTTAAGCCGCTCGGGCATAGATTTGCACCTCGATGGGCAGCGGATTCAGGTGTTCGTGCATCAGCGGGTGCACCTGCGCATCCCAATCCAGACCCCCGAGGCCGCTGCCCAACTTCGGGAACGCGACGGATGTGATCCCCCACGGCTCGTAGATGTCGACGAAGCGTTTTAACCCGGCCTCGATGTCTTCGACCTTCGATTGACTGCGCCAGAGCGTTTTCGTGGGGAAGTTGAGAATCCACTTCTGCGGGCCTTTGTACAGGTGTAGCTTACCCACGCTTAGTTGGCCATTTTCGCAAAGCGCGCGGTACTCGTCGAACATGGCCGGGTAGGCCGCTTTGAATTGTGCTGCCAGGCCTTTGCCCATCACGCCGACGGTGTTTACCGGGTTGGCAAGGGTTTGCGCATCACTTTGTAGCAGGTCCCCCATACGATAGACGATCATCTCACCAGCCCCATACCGCGCGCAGGAAGATCGCCACGATGACGATACCGACCACGAGTTCTACGCCGAAGGTAACCACCCACGCGACGAACACCCCGCGCCCAGCCTTCAGCGCGTCCGTGATTTGCCCCTCGCTGTTCTACAGCGCAACCAACATTGCCCCCGCCGCCGCGCCGATGACCGTGCCGAAGATCGGCACCGGGATGAAGATCGTCCCCAGGATAGCGCCTACGGTCGTGGCGAAATACCCGAGGCAGGTGAGTGACCCTTCGGCCTTCAGGCCAACGTAGCGCGTCCAAAGGTCTGCTGTGGTGCCGACGATCATCAGCACGGTGATGATAACCACCTGTGTCACACTCACGACGGCAAAATCCGTCCAGGCCGCGTAGATAATGCCGATGGCCCACACCACCACCGGCCCCGGTATAAATGGGATTAGCGAGACGCCAAGCGCTAGCACGATCAATACCGAGGCGACTATCGCGTAAATGTCCAACTGCAAACTCCTGATTCCTGAGCGTTTGGTTCGTATTTTAGGGTACGTCGAAACGTGGACAACAGTTGCGGGTTACACTCTTTAGCCGAATATAACGACTTGGGTTAGGACCAAAGATGAAACTGATTACTGACAACGCCTCCGACCTGACGGCTGAGCAACAGGCCGGGTTGGATTTTATCGCGGTACCGTTGCAACTTGAGCTTGGGGCGCAAACTTGGACCGACGACATCGACCCGGACAGCTTTTACGATTTGCTAGACAAGTCTGACGAGTTGCCGAAGACCTCGCAGCCCTCACCTGCCGCATTCGTCGAGGCGTATAAAAACGCAGGCGATACCGAGTTGCTGTCGGCGCACATCTCGTCGGGCCTCAGTGGCACGGCGAATGCCGCCCGCATCGCCGCCGGACAGGTAAAGGCCGACGGCATCGACGTTACCATCGTCGATACGCTCACGCTCTCGTGTGCCGAAGGCTGGCAGGTCGAAGCAGCAGGACGTGGCATCAACGCCGGTTGGCCACGAGAGAAAATCATCGCCACGCTGGATACCATCCGCACCGTCAGCGATGCGATGTTCACCCTGCCAGACCTGCAATACCTCATTCACGGTGGGCGCAT
>CAYSVE010000348.1:0-4687 GCA_964434365.1 uncultured Anaerolineaceae bacterium
TTGGCCTGCCTGGAGTTAGGCATCCTGAGAATTATCCGGTGCCTGGGGCGGTTCCTCTCGGTGGGGTTGGGGCTACCGGTTCAGGGGCACCTGTACGGGCAGTATGTGGGGATGGTGAAGGGCAAGCGCAAGCCGAAAAACGACGACCCGGCTGTGGTTTAAGGGGTGTGTTGGGGCCTGACGAAGTAAGGCAGCGTTTGCGCGCGCGCCTTAGCCGGGGCGAGGTCGGCGGCTTGGGGATTGCACTGGCCCTGCAAATCGGTTTTATTGTGCTGTACCAGGGCGGGCTAGCCCTCGCCTTCGATTATGGTACCTTCACCGATACCGCCCTTGGCGACTTCGGCGGATTTTTCTATGCGCACTGGTCACTGCCGGTTTTCGCCCTGCTCGATTCGATGCCGTTTACAGTCGGGTATGGGCTGTGGGGCTTGGTCAACATTGTGGCGATGGCCTTCGCGTTGCGCGTTTTCGGTGGTAATCCGCTGATCGCGCTGGCCGGGTTCCAGATGATCTACTGCATTTACTATGGCCAAATCGTGGGTGTCATCCTGGGTGGGCTGGCGCTGATGTGGTGGGGCATGGGCGTCGGTCGATGGTGGGTCGCGGGGTTAGGTCTCGCCGTCGCCGTGACTAAATTCCAGCTCGGCGTGCCGCTCGGGTTTGCGCTGTGGCTGCTAGCGGACATCCGGTGGGTGGACCGTTGGAAGGTCGCGCTGGTGCCGCTACTGGTGATGCTAGTGTCGTTGCTGGTATACCCGCTATGGCCGGTGCAACTCCTCGCCGATTTCGCTGCCGAAGCGCCGAATGACCTCGGCAGTGTGTCGCTGTGGCGCTATGTCGGGCCGGGGGTGCTCGTGTTGTGGGGGCTGCCGTTTATGCCGAGGCTGCCGTTGCACCGTCGATTGCAAGCCGTGGTCGCCTGTATGGCGCTGGCGCTGCCGTACTACCAACAAACCGACCTGCTCGCGCTGTATATGCTATCGGTTGGGTGGCTGGGGTTGCTGGGCAACCTCGGCTACGCGATGGCCTTTTTCGGGTGGCAGGCGCTGAGTTGGCTGGTGGTGGTGCCACTTATCGCGTATGGAGGCGCGATCGTAGGGTATGCGCGGGCGTGGCATCTGCCACGCCCGATGCCCGATTCGGCGGTGCCTTAGTTGTACTGGCCGAAGTGCCGCGCAACCGTACTGCAAAACTCCGGGGCGGTGCTGGCGTAGATGTACGTCAGGGTTTCGTCCTCGGCGGTGAAGGTACCATTGCCCGTGCAGGGTTGGATACTCGCAGATTGCGCGCTGAACCCCTGCGCACCGGCGGTATCGCCACCCACGGCGCATGCGACGAAGTTCTCGCGCACGCGGTCCTGGTTCACCACGGCGACGGCCCCCACAGCCGGCGCGCCGCTGCTCAGTAACTCCGAGATGTTCACACGGGTGTACACGCGCGCGCTCACTGCACCCACTTCCTGGTAGCACGCCACAAATTCATCCAACCGGCTGACGGCCTGCTCCACGAGGGCGTTACCGAACTGGTCGGCCCCTTCGGATGCGGCAGCACCGAGCGCATCGGTGATGCTGTCGGCATCGGTGGCGGTGTAGCCATCGACTGTGGGTAAAAAGGTCTGGGCGGCGGTGGGGTCGGTGTTGCTGCCGGTCGTTTGGGTGCCGCAAGCTGCGAGCACAAGGGCCAATAGCAGGTAGAGTGTCTTCTGCATGAGGTTTACTCCCTCCAGAGTGCGAAAAATGAGAATACTGCTGCTTGTAGGATACCGCTTTTCGGCAGGCGCACAATCAGCTATGATTGCGCGCAGTTGACGATATGACGATTACCAAACCTTATGATGCAACGTATCGAGAACTTCCCGGTTGTAAAATGGGCATCCACCCACCCGCGCCTGAGCGCATGGCTGGTGCTGAGCGTCGGCATGGTGGCGCTGCTGGTGTTCGAAGCGCGCGACGTGGGCCTGCTGCCGACGCAGTGGCTGTCGCTCATCGTGGCGACGGTGTTGGTCGCAGGGGCATGCGTGTGGATCATTAGCTGGGAAGACAGCGACGAGGACGAAGCCGACGCCGACGACGCACAACCCAAGAACGACACCCCTGCCACCACGACCGAGAGCAGCGACACCGCCGCCAGCTAAGTGCGCATCGCCATCGACGCCAGCCGGACGACCGTCGCGCGGGTGACCGGCACCGAACACTACGCCCGTGAACTCATCCGGGCGCTGTTGCCGCACCTGCCGGGGGCCACGCTCTACTTCCGCGACGACCCGGCAGAAACCTACCCGGTGGACGCACAGCGTCGGGTGTTACCAGCCCGCCGGGTGTGGACGCACACCGCATTCACGGCGGCGCTATGGCGCGATAGGCCGCAGTTGACGTTCGTACCGGCGCACACCCTCCCCTTGATCTTCCCGGGCCGGGCGGTGGTCACCGTGCACGACCTGGGCTATAAGCTGTTCCCAGCGGCGCACCCGGCATGGCCGCGCATGTACCTTGAGGCCTCGACGCGGTGGAGCGTGACCCGCGCGACGATCATCTTTGCCGATAGCCAGGCCACCGCGCGCGACCTCACGCGTTACTATAATGTGCCGTCCGGCAGAATCCGCGTGGTGTACCCCGGCGTCGACGCGCCCCCAATCAACGCGGTGTATGTGCGCGCGAAGTACAATCTGCCGGGGCGGTACTTGCTCTTTTTGGGCACACTGCAACCGCGCAAAAACATCGGTACCCTTGCTGAGGCCTACGAGTCGATTCGCGCCCGGCACCCGGATGTGGGGCTGGTGTTGGCGGGCGGCAAGGGCTGGAAGTACGACCCGGCCTGGGCGAAACATGCCGTCTTGCCCGGTTACATCGATGAGGCCGATAAGGGCGCGCTGTATGCAAACGCCGAGGCTTTGGTGTTCCCGTCGTTGTACGAGGGGTTCGGCTTCCCTGTGCTCGAAGCGATGGCCTGCGGTACACCGGTCGTGTGCAGCGATACCTCGAGCTTGCCGGAACTCGCCGGAGACGCCGCCCTCACCGTCGACCCGACCGACGCCGACGCGCTCGCAGATGCGGTTTGCCGTGTGCTCGAAGATGATGACCTGCGCGCTTGTATGATCGAGCGGGGGCACGAACAGGCGGCGACGTTCACGTGGGCGCGCGCCGCCGAACAGGCCCTCGCGGGGTTCGAGGCGGCGCTGGCATGACGACCCGTGTGCTGTGCGTCCAACTGGCGGACATCGGCGACCTTGTGCTGACGACGCCTGCGCTGCGTTACCTGCGCAATGGCTTGCCGGGCGCGCACATCGCGGTGCTGACGACACCGCACGCTGCGCCGGTACTGCCGCCGGGGCTGGTCGATGAGGTGCTCATGTTCCCCAAGCACCTCTTCGATGACAAGCGCGCGCTGCTGAATCTGCGCAATGTGGCCCCACTGATGAAACTCGCAGGGCAGCTACGACGCGGCCACTACAACACGACGATTTTTTTTCATCACTACAGTACGCGCTTCGGCATGTTGAAGTTCGCTGGGTTGGCGGCGGCTGCGAGGAGCGTGCGCCGGGTGGGACTTTTGCCCGCGCCTTTCCTCAACGAGGGGGTGCCCGATGCGGGCTTTGGGGCGCAGCATCAAGCCGAATACTGGCTACAGCTCGTTTCCCTGCTGATAAAAAACCCGCCCGCGCCCGCGCCCCCGCTGGAAATTCACATTTCCGACGAGGACCGTGCGTGGGCGACATCGCGCCTGCCGGAAGGCCGCCCGCGGATCGCGGTTCATGCTGGCAGTGGCGGATATTCCACCGCGCGGCGCTGGGACCCGACGCGTTTTCAAGCGGTAGTGGAGCGCCTCCAGGCAGAGCACGGCGGCAGTTTGGTGCTGGTTGGTGGGCCGGGCGATGACCGCATCGCACCGAATGCCTCCGCAACCGACCTCCTCGGTGAGACGACGTTGGGCCAACTTGGCGCGGTGCTGGAACAGTGCGATCTGTTCATCGGTGCCGATAGTGGCGTGATGCACATTGCGGCGGCGGCAGGCACGCGGGTGGTCGCCGTGTTCGGGCCGAGCAATCATCGTGCGTGGCATCCGTGGACGGATGTGCCGCACGCCATCGTGCGGAGTGGGCCGGTGTGTTCGCCGTGCAGTTATGTCGGCACGGGCGTCGGGTTGCGCGATGGTTGCCCCGCGCGAACGTGTATGCGCATGGTGACGGTCGAGGCGATGGTGGATGCTGCGAACGACGTGTCAGGCGCAGTGGGCGCGCGTGGCTCATTGCATTCGCCTGCGCCTCTACACGCTGTGCGTGGGGATGAACGGCGTGCGCGAGACGATGACCGGCTGCGGATATTGGGCCTGCCGGTGGATGCGCTGACCTACGACGATTTTCTGGCGCGCATCGGTGAGTGGGTGGATGCCGATAACGGCTGCCACCAAATTTGCACGCTGAACCCGGAGTTCTGCGTGATGGCACGGCGTGACGTGAACTTTCGTCATGTTTTGCAGCGCGCGCACCTCAACACCGCCGATGGTGTCGGCATCACGTGGGCCGCGAAGCTGCTGGGCAAACCGTTGCCGGGGCGCGTGACCGGCAGCGATGGCGTCCCGAAAATCGCCGAGCGGGCCGCCCAAGCCGGCTGGAAGTTGTTTCTGTTGGGGGCGGGGCCGGGCGTTGCGCAGCAGGCCGCCGATGTGCTCCGCCGAGACTACCCCGGTC
>CAYSVE010000348.1:4697-6484 GCA_964434365.1 uncultured Anaerolineaceae bacterium
GTGGGGGTGTATGGGGGCAGCCCCGCCGCCGAGGAGGAAGACGCCATCGTGCAGCGGGTGAATGCCAGCGGTGCGGATATGCTGCTGGTGGCGTATGGTGCACCGAAGCAGGACAAGTGGATCGCGCGGAATGCGCCCCGGTTGAACGTTAAGGTGGCGATGGGTATCGGCGGCACGCTCGATTACGTCGCCGGGGTGGTCACGCTCGCGCCTGAGCCGATGCGCCGTGCTGGTTTAGAATGGTTGTATCGGCTGGTGACGCAGCCCCGTCGGGCGCGCCGGATGTTGCGGTTGCCGGTTTTTGCCCTGTTGGTGGTATTGCAGCGCGTGCAGTCTGGGTGATACTAGAGAGATAACCCCCAATTTTGGACGGTTCAAGCCTGTGTTAGCACACAGGTTAGAGCATATGTGCTATCATTGTACGATACAGTTTATTCGCGGAGGCGCTAATGCCGTTTATCGAAGCCCCGACGACCTTTTACATGGGCAAGCGGTTCGACCCAAATACCAACCGCCTGGCCGATGAGGTCGTCTACTACGATTCTCGTGACCTCACAACCCACGCCGTTGTTGTCGGCATGACCGGCAGCGGCAAAACCGGGTTGTGCATCACACTACTGGAAGAAGCCATTCTCGAAAACATCCCGGCGATCGTCATCGACCCCAAAGGCGACATCACCAACCTGCTGCTCACATTCCCCGAGTTGCGTGCGCAGGACTTCCGCCCGTGGGTGAATGCCGACGACGCAGCCCGCGCAGGGCAATCGCTGGACGACTATGCAAGCGATGTCGCGCAACGCTGGAAGGATGGCCTGCAAAGCTGGTCTATCGTGCCAGATCGGCTGAAGTGGCTGCAACTGGCCGCGCGCTACAACATCTACACGCCGGGCAGCGACGCGGGCCTGCCGATTAGCATCCTCGCAAGCCTGAAGGCTCCCCGCGAGGGCTTCGCCGCCAACGAGGAGGCCAACCGCGAGCGCATCAATGGCACGGTGACGGCGCTGCTCTCGTTGATTGGCCGCAACAGCCGCCCGCTCGAGGACGCTGACCACGTGTTGATGGCGAACATCTTCGAGCATGCGTGGCGGCAAGGCCGCGACCTGAGCCTGGAAGATGTGATTTTGCAGGTGCAGCAACCTCCGTTCGAGAAGCTCGGCGTCTTCCCGGTCGATAAGTACATCAGTGAGAAGAAGCGCTTTAACCTGGCGATGGAGTTGAACAACATCATCGCTGCACCGTCCTTCCAATCGTGGATTCGCGGCGAGCCGCTCGATATTCAAAAGCTGTTGTACCAGCCCAACGGGCGCCCGCAGGTTTCGGTGTTTTACATCGCGCACCTGTCGCAGGCCGAGCGGATGTTTATCATCACGCTGTTGTTGGAAAACATGCTTAGTTGGATGCGCACGCTGAGCGGGACGAGCAGCTTGCGCGCGCTGCTGTACATCGATGAAATGTTCGGTTACTTCCCGCCCTACCCGAAGAACCCGCCCACCAAGGACCCGATTCTGCGCTTGCTGAAGCAGGCGCGTGCCTTCGGCATCGGCACCATTTTGGCGACGCAAAACCCTGGCGACCTCGACTACAAGGGCCTCTCGAATGCGGGGACGTGGTTCATCGGGCGGCTGCAAAGCGATAACGACCGCAAAAAGGTGATGAGTGGCCTCGAAAGCCTTGCCGCTGCCGACAATGGCATCGACATCAAAGAGGCAGGCCAACTGATCGCGGACATCGAGCCGCGCGTGTTCCTCAAGCAAAATGTGCACACCGACCGTGGGCCGGTGCTGGTT
>CAYSVE010000349.1:0-6479 GCA_964434365.1 uncultured Anaerolineaceae bacterium
GAAGCGAAAGCCCTGCTGCACTGCGATGGGTGCGATGGCTTGCAGGTCTTCGAGCGTGTCCTCGTAGAGGGTGAGTTCTGCGTCGCCTTCCCAGATGTCGGTTGCGTCGCGGGCGAAGCCACCCGCGCGCACCAACTCGAACACGTCGGGCTTGAGGCCATCGTAGGCGGGGAAGTGACGGCTGTTGTACATCGGCGGGTCGTTGACGGTGGGGCCGGTTTCGCTGACCTGTTGCAGTGTGACGACCGCGCGCGCAATCTGCCGGTCGTTGGCGGCGCAGGTCGCACCGAAGCGCCCACCGGGCGCAATCTGCGGGGTGGCTTTGCCCACGGGGAACGTGCGCGTCATGTGGATGGAGCCGAGCTTCTTTGGGAAGCCTTGAATCCAGCCGCGATACATCGCGAAGTCTTTATCGACCCAGATGTACACGCAGCGGCTCACCGGTTGACCCTGGTATTTGCCGCCGACCACGAAAAAACACTCGCGGTACTGCGACTGAATCGGGTCTACGAGTTCGTGGAAATCGGCGGAGCACGATTGCCAGTCGGCAAAAATGACGGCGACCATGCCGGGATCGTCCGCTGGTTCGAGTTCGGGCGGCAGCAACGCGATGACGTTATCGGGATTTGTACGGTACTCGACGATCAAAAAGTCGCCGGAGTAGTGCCACGGCGGTGCCGGGACGATGCCTGCGCGCCCATCGGGCGAGAGGGGGGCGGTATAGCCTTGAAGAGACATCTATTTTTGGTCCTCTGTTAACTGGGCGAGGCGTATTGTGTATCGCCTGCGCCTGTACATGGTTCGGATTTGGGCGAGGCGTATTGTGTATCGCCTGCGCCCGTACGGATTTGGGCGAGGCTCACTGCGTCTCGCCTGCGCCCCTACACGGTTTCGATGATGTGTGCAATTTTGGGCGAGGCATGGCCTGCGCCCCTACGGAACCGCGTTTACCCAAATGTGCCGATGCGATGCGTCACGTTTTTGATGTCCGTGAAGAAGTCGAAGCTCCAGATGCCGCCCTCGCGGCCAACGCCGCTGTTCTTCACGCCGCCGAACGGCTGGGCGAGGTCACGCACGTAGAAGCAGTTCACCCACACGAGGCCCGCCTCTAGCTGAGCAGATACGCGGTCGGCGCGTGCTTTGTCGTGTGTGAAGACGATGGCGGCAAGGCCGTAGTTTGTGTTGTTGGCCTTGCGAATCGCGTCGGCTTCGTCGGTGAAGGTATCGAACACGAGCACCGGCCCGAAAACCTCCTGCTGCCACAGTTCGCTGTCTTCGTTCACGTTGATGAACAGCGTGGGCTTGTAGTACAGGCCGCCTTCGAGGTCGGTGTTCGGCTCGCCGCCGTACACGAGTTCTGCGCCGTCGGCTTTGGCGCGCTCGACAAAACCGGCTACGCGCTCGAAGTGCTCTGGGTGAATGAGTGGACCGACTTGCGTGTCCATCTCCATGGGGTTGGCCTGCTTGAGTTGCGATGCGCGCTGCTTCATGCGGGCCAGCATCTCATCTGCGATGGACTCCTGCACCAGAATGCGCGTCCCGGCCAGGCACACCTGCCCGCTGTTGTCGTACTGCTCAATCATGTTTTCCAGCGCGAGGTCAAGGTCGGCGTCTTCGAAGACGATAAGCGGCGACTTGCCACCCAACTCCAGGCTCACAGGAATCAGGTTTTCGGCGGCAGCCTTGCTGATGATGCGGCCTGTTTGCGGAGAGCCGGTGAACGAGATCCGCGCGACATCGGGGTTGGTAGTGAGCGCGGCGCCGGCCTCCTCGCCGATGCCCTGCACGACATTGAAAACCCCCGGCGGTAACCCGGCCTCGTGGGCGAAATCTGCGAGTAGCGAGCACGTGAGCGGTGCCCACTCCGGTGGCTTGAGGACTACAGTGCAGCCTGCGGCCAAGGCCGGGCCGACCTTCCAAGTGGAGAGCATAAATGGTGCATTCCACGGGGTGATAAGCACCGCCACGCCGGACGGTTCGTAGCGGACGCGGTTGTGGGCATTGCGATGCGTCGTGTCCCACTCGTCGCCCTTGAGTTGCTTGGCGTACTCGCTGAACCAGTGGATGTTGTGCCCGCCGCGTTTCATCACACGTAGCAGGCTCGCCTCGTACAGAGAGCCGTTGTCGGTCGTTTCGATGAGGGCGAGGTCGGGCACACGTTCTTCGATGATGTGTGCGAGTTTGTCGAGGTAGTCGGCGCGGCCATGCGGGCCGAGCGCAGCCCATGCCGGGAAGGCGGCCTTGGCAGCGGCAACGGCCATGTCGGCCTCTTTTTGGCCACCGCGCGCAATTTCGCCGAGCACCGCGCCATCGATGGGCGAGATGTCGGTGAAGGTCTGCTCGCTGCCGACGCGCTTGCCGTCGATGTAGTGCTCGGTGGAGATTTTTACGTCACCAATTTGGATAAAGCTCATAGGTTACTCCTATGGGTTGGGTGTTGGTTCTGAATATTGATTACGCCTACTCTGGCCTCTTTTTGAGGCCGATTTTGTGTAGGTGACAGCTTGCCGCCTGGCGTGTGCATTGTCACGGACGTAGCAGGCTACGTCCCTACAATCGCCGTCATCGTGGGATGTTCGGCCACGCTTACGCACATTCGCGATCTCAAAACGCCCTGGCCTCGGCACGATGTGTTAGGCCCACTTGACCTTGACGGGCAGGTGCTTGATGCCAGAAATAAAGTTCGAGCGCAGGCGTTCCACTTCGCCGTCGATTTCGATGCTGTCGATCATCGGCAGCAGTTCTTCGTACAGCACTTTGATTTCGAGGCGGGCGAGGTGTTCGCCGATGCACTTGTGCGGGCTTTTGAGGCCGAATGCCATGTGCGGGTTGTGCTCGCGGGCGATGTTAAAGGTGTACGGGTTGTCGAACTCGCGCTCGTCGTAGTCTGCGGAGATGAACCACAGCACCACGCGGTCACCGGCCTTGATGGTCGTGTCGTGGAAGGTGTAATCGGTTTTGGCGGTACGGCGGAAGTGCATCGTCACGCTGCCCCAACGCAACATCTCCTCGACGGCGGTGGGCATGAGGCTGGGGTTTGCTTTGAGCCTGGCCATCTGGTCGGGGAAGCTCATCAGCGCGTGCATCCCGGCGGCCATGGTGTAGCGGGTGGTGTCGTTGCCTGCGGCGACGAGCAGCGTGAAGAAGTTTTTAAAGTCGTTCTCTGGGAGCACTTCGCCGTCGCGGGTGGGCTGCGTCAGGCGGGTGATGAGGTCTTCGCGCGGGGTGACGCGACGATCCTCGGCCTGCTTCGCGGCGTAGTCGAAGAGCTTGAAGCTGTGCGGGCTACGGAAGGGCATGAGACGATAGTCTTCGGTATCGACGAGGCCGACCGGTACATCGGTGAATTCGGGGTCGGTGTTGCCGATGAGCGCGTCGCCCATTTCCACGAGCCAGGGGCCGTCTTCGTCGGGTACGCCGAGCAGCTTGCCGAGCATCCGCATGGGCAATTGACGGGCGATTTCCGTCACGAAGTCGAACTCGGTTTTGCCCTTCACATCGCCCAGTACCTGTTTGGTGAGGTCGCGCAGCATGGCCTCGTAGGTGTTGACGGAGCGCGGCAGAAACGGCGGCTGCACCAACCGGCGATAGGTGGTGTGCTCGGGCCGGTCCATTTCCATCATGGTTTTGCGGGCGGCCAGTTCTTCCTCGTCCATGTTTTCGATGCGAATGCCCTTCGCGCTAGAAAACACTTCGGGGTTGCTGTTGGCCTCCTGCACATCGGCATACCGGGTGAGCGACCAAAGGCCGCCGTCTTCGTCTTCGTGGTAGTGAACGGGATCGTTGTTGCGAAGGTGTTCGAATGCGGTGTGGGGCACGCCGCCTGTGTACACATCCTCCGAGAGAATGTCCGTCGTGGTATCGCCTGTGTCAACAAGATTGGCCGGTGAGGTCATAAGTAAGCTCCCAGAAGCATCAACACTACGTAAGCGAATATTTCGATCATGAACTATTTATGTTAGTCTATTCTAGGTTGAGACGATTGTCAACAAATTGGATGACAAATTTCACTGGACCCCCTGGGAAATTTTGTTTTCGAACCATTCGAGGCCGAAGTACGCTATGCTTGACGTGAAATCTCGGGCGAAAGCCGCATTTTTTCGATGAGAACCGAA
The DNA here is from genome assembly GCA_964434365.1 of uncultured Anaerolineaceae bacterium. Taxonomy (GTDB): domain Bacteria; phylum Chloroflexota; class Anaerolineae; order Aggregatilineales; family Phototrophicaceae; genus CAYSVE01. The sequence goes on from CAYSVE010000349.1 coordinate 4,116, forward strand.
TAGATTTGGATAAAAAAGGAGACCCCCCACATGAACGACTCGATGACGACCCGCTGGCAAATGTTTATCGATGGCGATTGGCACGATGCGACAGACGGCGGCACCATCGATGTGATGAACCCCGCTACCGCACAACCCATCGCTACTGTGCCATCGGCCACGGTGGATGATGTGAACCGTGCCGTACAGGCCGCGACGACCGCGTTCGAGTCGTGGTCGCAGACGACCCCCGGCGAGCGCAGTCGTATGCTGCTGAAGCTTGCCGCCAGCCTCGAAGACCATGCCGAGGAACTCGCCCAACTGGAAAGCAAAAATGTCGGTAAGCCGCTGTTCGTCTCTCGTGATGATGTCGAGTTCAGCGTGGACAACTTTCAGTTTTTCGCGGGGGGCGCGCGTACGCTCGAAGGCCGTGCTGCCGGGGAGTACATCAAGGGGCACACGAGCATCATTCGCCGCGAGCCAGTGGGGGTGGTGGCGTCCATCGCGCCGTGGAACTACCCGCTGTTGATGGCCACGTGGAAGATCGGCCCGGCGTTGGCCGCAGGCAACACGGTCGTGCTTAAGCCCAGCGAACTCACGCCGCTGACCGCGCTGAAGGTTGCGGCGCTTGCGGCGGACATCTTCCCGCCGGGGGTGCTGAACGTGGTGACAGGGTATGGGGTGCCGGTCGGCGCGCGTATGGTGGAGCACCCGCAGGTGGCGATGGTTTCGTTGACGGGAAGCCTCGCGACGGGCAAATCCATCATCCGCGCAGCGAGTGAGACGGTGAAGCGCGTGCACATGGAACTCGGCGGGAAGGCCCCCGCAGTCGTCCTCTCCGATGCCGATGTGGCCGAGGCAGCGGCGGGCGTGCAACGCAGCGGCTTCTACAACAGCGGGCAGGACTGCACCGCCGCGACGCGTGCCATCGTGCACGAGTCGATCTACGATAAGTTCCTCGCGGAACTGCAAGGGCAGGTGGCGCAAATTCGGTTGGGTGACCCGCTGAGTGGTGCCGAAATCGATATGGGGCCGCTGGTATCGCTGGCGCACTTGGAGCGTGTGACCGGCTTCGCGGAACGGGCGGTGCAACAGGGCGCATCGATAGCGGTGGGTGGCACGCCGACCGGCGAGGCCGGGTACTTCTTCAACCCAACGGTGTTGCACGATGTGCAGCAGGATGCCGAGATCATTCAGCAGGAGGTGTTCGGCCCGGCGGTGACCGTTCAGCGCGCGCGCAGCGATGAGGAGGCACTGCGCATGGCGAATGATGTACCGTTCGGGTTGGCGTCGTCGGTGTGGAGCCGCGATATTGGCCGCGCGCTGAAGGCTGCGAACGCGCTGCAATTCGGCACGGTGTGGATCAACCAACATACACGCTTTACGCCAGAGATGCCCCACGGCGGTTATAAGCAGTCGGGCTATGGCAAGGATATGTCCATTTACTCTATTGAGGAGTATACGAACATCAAGCACATGATGATCAGGCTATAGGTCGTTATGCCCCGGTGGCGAGGCGCGGCAGGTCCGCGGTGATCTTCGCTACCGGGAGCGGAGTGTCCACAGCCGGTTTGCGGGTCGGTATGCTGTTGGCAGAACAGCCCTATGGGCTGGAGGTGTTGGAGCATTTGCCTGGAAATGCGGGCCATGCGCGAAAATTCACCCGTGAGAAACATATCGGCCTCCTTGCGGGTGGGCCGAACCCTTGCGGCTAGCCGATGCAAACCTTAAGCAATAATCAATTCAATGCGCAATGCGCCCTATTTTTTGGTACAATCGCCGTACTGGGCGCTTTTTCGTTGGCGTTGCCGATAAAAAACGCCCTGGCAACATGCGTTGCCTCCCGTTGATAGAGTTCTGTTCGGAGAGAAGCCGGTGAACGACGACGTGAAAGGGAGCAAGAAGGGCCAGTTCGGCAAGACGAAGATTGTCCTAGACCCTAACAAGGGCGATGATAGCCCGAATTGGGGCACTGCCCGGTTGACCTCGCACCTAGTACTCTACCTGCGCGATACCGACGCTCGATTTGCCTTCGAAGCCAAGACGATTGACCATCTGACGATAGGCCGCCGCGACCCGCTCACAGGCGAGTCACCGGAGGTGGACCTCGAATTGTACGGGGGGCTGGACAAAGGCGTCTCGCGACGTCACGCCTCGGTGATACGGTCGGATGGGTCGTTGAACATCGTGGACAACGGTAGCCCCAATGGGACGTATCTCAATGGTCAAAAACTGGTTGCGCAGCAAGCCCGTATCGTGCGCGACGGCGATGACATTCGGCTGGGGCACATGGTGTTGCGGGTGGCATTCGAGACCGTCCAGACAATCGAAGCGTAATTAATGCAGACGGCGGAACGTACTAACGACCAGTGGATTGCAGAACTT
>CAYSVE010000350.1:0-6476 GCA_964434365.1 uncultured Anaerolineaceae bacterium
CACGCATCCGTTACTCCAGGGAAATGAGGCGGTCGTAACGCAGGGTAAACTGGCGCGCGCGAGCACTGAACACGCCATTTTCATCGAGTCCGGTAATCACAAAGGTGATGCGCACCGGGTCGCTGGCCGATGGCCCGATCAACCGCGCGTCATCAGCTTCGTAGAATGGGAAGCGAGCCGCAAGTTGCGTTGGGCTGTACTGGTAGTTCAACGAGCGCCCCTGTACCGGCAACTCCTCGTCGACAAGTGGGAAAGCTGGTGTCGCGAGCGTGATATAGCCTTGCAAGTCGGTCCAGCCTTCGGGGCCAAGCAGGGCAAAGTTATACGGAAAGCCCGCCGGGATCATGAAATCGCGGCGGTCATCCTGGGTCCACTCCAGGCGTGGTGCTGCGAGCGGCAACACATAAACCTCGAAGGTGGTGCCCCCAAGTAAGCCGCCGGTTGGGGGCGGTGGTTCGGTCTCCCCGGCGGATGTCGTGCCGGTGTGTGAGATCGTCACCCCAACCTGCCAAACGCCCGGTTCGGTCACGGTGAAGTCGTTTGCGGGGTCGTAAAAATAGCCGATTGCATTGGCTCGCCCCTCGAACTGCTGCGTTTGGCCGCTCGGTGATGTGATCGTCACCTGCACATCGTTCGCGAGCGTAGGCGCAACCTGCCCGGCGATACTCAGCGTATTACCAACAGCCAGCACTTCACCGGGTTGCACACTCGTTGGGTGGAAGAACATCGCCACGTCTTCGTCTATAAATTCGAACAGTGGCCCACCATCACCAGCCCCGGCTGCGCCTCGATAGGGCGGGTAGGTGCGTGGTCCGCGTGGGTCTTCACGCGGGTCGATCATCACCGCAGCCGCACCGTAAATCGCGGTTTGCATCACCCCGGCCTGCGGATTGCGCAGCACCGCCCCGCCGAACAAGAATAGATAGTCTGGCGGAAAAACACCATCGACCCCAGCACCGATTTGTTCGTTCGAGGGGTCATCGGGGCTAAGGGCAACCGGGTATGCCTCATGCTCGCTGCCGAGTACCATCTGCCTCACTGTAACACCGGGGCGCACATAACTCAGGTAGGCGTACGCATCGTTGATGACGTCTTCGGCATCGAAGCGCGTCTGTGTGTCATCCTGTTGCAATGTAATCAGCGGGAGTTCATCCTCAGCAACCAGGCGGGCGGCATCGAGGCCGCTGCTGGCAGTGTAACCCGGCCAGTTTTCGATGAACCAATCGGCGTAATCACCTTCGGTATCTTGCAAGCGAAGTACCGGAACCAGGGTATTTGTGTCGCCATCGGGCAGCCATACGACATCACCGCTCTGATACGGTGGATTTTGTGCCTGGCCCGCGTCGTTTACACCCACGGTGTACTGCTCAGCATTGAACCACGCAGGCCGCAAATCCGGCGTGTAATCGCTGAGGCCGCGCTCACCGTGGGCGATGACCCCCTGCGGGGTGCCCACAACACCAGCCCCGCGCAAACTACCCGCCCATAGTCGACCGTTCGCATCGGTGAAGCGCACTTCGTAATCGATAATGTATTCGCCCGGTTCCTCAAAGATGAACGCCTCGTCCTCCGGTGAGTAGTAGCCGAAGCGATTGGTACGCCCCTCCAGGCTATACCCAACCGGGTCGCCGCCATCCAGTGGGAAGAGAGTCACCTCGACCGTGACATCCGCAGCGACGCCGGGTGCAATTCGCAGGCCACCATACGGTGCATCGCCCACTTCGAAGGGCGTGCCGGGCAGCACCCCCGGCGAAATATCGAGTGTTTCGGCGATGAGCACCGGGTACGAGCCACCCCCCTCGTAACGATTGCCCCAGACATCTTCGATGAAACCGGTCAATTCGATGATGTGCTCACCGTACGTATCGAAGGTGTAGGCCGTTAGCGTCGGGTTGAGCGTGGTCAGGCGGTAGACATCGATCGGACCTTGCGCGCCAAACCGCGTGAACTCCTGCACTGCGGTAGACGAAAAGCGGTTCTGCAATATCGGTGCAGCACCCAGGCTGTCGACTTCGCCGTCGGGGCGGGTTACCGTCGCCTCCAGCCTCCCGGTGGGGTACAAAAATGGCAGTAGCGGCGCAGCCGTAGAATCCTGCACGTTGGGCAGTACGTTGAGCAAGTACGGCTCCAGGGGATAGGTAACGGGTTCGCCATCTACGCTGGGGGGCAAAATATAGGTCGGGCTGTCATAGCGTACGCGATTCGCGAGGGCAACGTGGTCGCGATCTTCCTGCGCCAACACCCCTCGGCTGCCATCGCTGGGATGATCCTGAAACAGCGTCCAGACGAGGCGACGTTGCTCGGTCGGCTCGCCGACGTTTAACACGATGGGCAAGCGCGTAAGCGGCACACGCGAAATACCATCCCCCTCGCCGAGTAGTGTATTGCTCGCCCAGGGGAAGACTTCGCCGTCATCGATGCCCGCCACGCCCTCGAACACCGGCACGTAGCCCCCCGCTGGCAGGTCGTCGGGCAGCGGCAGGTCGAAGGACATACCGAACAACAGGTTATCATCGCGGCGGATGATTTGTGCAGCAGATACCCGCACTGCCCCCACGGGAATATCGGCAGTTAACCCGCTGATAGCTAGCCCACTCGGTGTGAGAAAACGTGACCAGCCGTTGTTCGTGTGGATGCTCCCCGGCCCTTGCTGGCCATCCGGCCCGATGACCGGTTGAAGGTATATTCGCCCCTCCACAGCCAGCCCGGCGAGCGACTCCGGTAGCAAAGGAGCTGTGAGCGTTACGTCCAGCTCCATGAGCAAATTGTCGCCTGCCGCGAAATCCACCGCATCGATACGACCCCGCGCGTGCCATACTGCGGACCCATCAGCAACTGGCCCCGATACCGAAAAACGCGTTGGATTCTCGCCGAGTTGGCTTTCGACATAGTAGACGCCATTGTTCTCACCCACTTCTGGCACCAGTACCCCCGCGAGGTCTACCCCGTAGACTTCGTCGCCATCGGCGTTAAGGTAGGCTAAACGCCCCAGCGTGAGCACCCCCGGTTCCGACCCGGCGATGGACAAAAACGGGCCGAACGGCACGCGCATTTCGAGGAACTCGTCGCTAAGACTCGTCGCCACGGCGAGGGTTCCCAGGTTATTAGGGGTGGGGTCGACGCGTGCCCACAATGCAGTTTCACTTGAGCGGGGGTTAAGGGTGATGCTGTATGTCGTCTCCGCGAGGAGAATCGTTAGCCGAATCGCATCGAAGTCGTCGGGCGCAATATCGATGGTCCCAAAGTAAAATGACTCTAGGTTGCGCAACGCGAAAGAATTGCGGCCTACGGAGCCTTGCGGGTAGTTCTCCCAATCGCTGCGGTCACCATCGACGACCAGTTGGGTTGTGGGCGTGGTTTGCGTCAAACGCGATTCGGGAAATGGCCCGACTATAATGGTACCGGGGCCGCCGGGGAGTGCCCCGGGTTGGTTGCGGAGTTCCGCGGGGAGTTGGCGCACCGGGCTAATCGCAAAGGGGGTATTGCCCGGCCCAAACAATTGGGCTTCGAACCCACCTGTAATCCCTGCCGTGACGTGGGTGATCTCTTCGGTGTAGAGGTTTTTGATGGACACCTGCGCCGCCGGAAAAACCGCCCCCGATGCCCCGGTGATCGTCACCACCCCGGCCTCATTGGGGGCCGAGATACTGATTAGCGATGCTGTAGGTGGATCGCCGAATTCCGATGTGGTATCGGTTTGGGCCATGCCGCCCACAGGCATACACAGGGCCAGTAAGATGACGAGACCGACGAGTCTGCGCAACGTAGTTTGCTCCCAGTTTGGCAGAATTGAGTGGAGTATATGAAATGGCCGAACCGTTGTCAAAATTTAGGAGACCTTCAGCCCATTATGAAAATTTTGTGCATCCTTTTTGAAGTCTGAGCAAATCGGGTTACAACTAAGGTGCACCAAGGGCAACGGACCATGTACCAACATCTCGCAGCGTTGATCGAACAACGGTTGGGCCTCGCCGTTCAGCAGAAGGACTTGCAGGGCGTGCAGGCTAACCTCGCCGACCTGCAAGAAGCACCGCTGCAATCGGCAGTGTGGCAACAAGTCATCGACCACATCACCGTCACCGAAAGCTATTTCTTTCGCAATCCGTCACAGTTCGCTGCCCTGGCCGATCACCTACTGCCGCAGGCGCACCGCCCAACCATTTGGAGCGTGGGCTGCGCAATGGGCGAGGAACCCTATAGCGCAGCGATGATGCTGTTGGGCAAGGACCCCACACCCGAAGCACTCATCGTTGGCACCGACATTAGCGAAAGAGCCATCGCTGCTGCGAGGCGCGGCCTGTACCGCGATTGGTCCTTCCGCGTACCGATGGCGGTCGAAGCGCTGAGTACACACTTCAGCCCATGCGATGGCGGACACGAGATTCACGACACGGTGCGCGATCGCGTGCTGTTTCGGCAAGGGAGCTTGCTCGATGGCTCGCCGCTGCCCGCGCTAGACGTCATCATGTGCCGAAATGTGCTGTTGTACTTCAGCGATGCCCAACGACGCCGTGCAGAAAAACTCCTGTTCGATGCACTACGCCCCGGCGGTTGGCTACTGCTCGGCGAGGCAGAGACGATCCATACAGCGGGTTGGGAGCCGCACACCTTCGACCAAACCGTAATTTACCGCCGCCCACTGCAACCCACGCGGCAAACCACAACCCCACCCAACGAACACGTTTACGAAGGCGCGCTACGGGCTTATCGTACCGAAGACTACGCCCAGGCGGAGCGCCAACTCACGACATGGCTCGCAGCCTACCCAGACCACGCCCCGGCCCACGTGCTGATGGCGGGTGTACTGGCCAATCGCAAGGACATTACCGAGGCGCATCATCATCTCGATGTCGCGCTGCAAGTACAACCACTCGATGCCAACGCGCACTATCTGCGGGCGGTGTTGCACATGGCCGTGGGCAACGATACCGAGGCGGCGAAAGCCCTGCGTGCGGCGCTCTACAGCCAGCCGAATCATCTACTGGCGATACTGATGTTGCATAACATCAGCCCACCACAGAAGGCCGCCCGCTTGCGAACACGTGGGTTACGCCTTGCAGCTGAGCTACCCCCCGAAAAGCCGGTATCCGACCTCAGTGACCTGACCGCCGACGCCGTCACACGCCTGCTGCGCTAGGGCTGCAAGCCCAAGCGTTGCACCAGTGCATCGAGCTTGTGTGTAAGCGCGTTGGGTTCATCGTTATTCAGCAGGGTAAAATCGGCAATGGCGATGGGGCCGCCCTTTTCGAGGTGTTCGATTTCGCGCACATCGCGGTCCTCGGCCTCGGCAGCGGTGAGGGGGCGCTCTGGCCGTTGGCTGAGGCGTTGGTAGCGTAACGCCCGATCGCTGACAATTGCCAGGACCATCATCGCCCCACCTAGCGATGCGTGCAGCATCTTATATTCACCAAAGCCGTACAGTCCATCGATGATGATACTGTTGTGGACTTGCAACGCCTCGCGGAGCTTCGGTAGGGCACGCTGTGCGATGGCGTTCATCCCCTCGTTGGCCCTTAGTTCCTCGCGGACGAGACGCTCGTTCTTCGGGTTGATCTCCCAGCCGCGCGCTTCGACTTCATCGACGACGATTTGCCCAAAGCGAAATTGGAAGAAACCAGCCGCCTGGAGATGTTGTGCGCACAGCGTTTTACCTGCGCCCGGCATACCGACAAGGGCCAGGGCGCGCGGTCTTTCGTTCGTCATGTGGCTCTTTTCGTCTAAAATCGTAAAAGCGCAGATTATAGCGTGCAATTAGGGCGCGGTCTGCCGTCAGTTGAGGAGCTTTCGATGAACCCGTACAACCCAGCAACCGATCGTTACATCCCCGCGCCATTCGTGGGGCGTGCGGCAGCGTATGCGCGCATCAACCAACACTTCGCCGACCCGAACCAAGCCGAAGCGGCGGTATTTGTCGGCAGGCGGCACATCGGCAAAAGCGCCCTGCTGTGGCACTTTGGCGAGATGTTCGACCCAAGCTACATCGGCGTACTGGTGACACTCGCCCCACTCCCTACCGATTGGCTAGGAACGATGGTTGTCGCGACACAAGCAGCCCTCGCCACGCGTGACATCACGCTGCAGCGTATGGAGGATGCGCCCGATGCCCCCACGCGCGAGTGGTTCGCCGATGTGTTTTTGCCGGAGGTATTTCGGGCTATTCGCCCGCACCGCCACCTCGTCTACTTGCTCGATGATGCCGACTCGTTAGTCGAAGCTGTGGCCGATGGTCAACATCGCGCAGACACATTCCAGTTCCTCAGCGATCTTATCGCACGCAATAGCCAGCTCGGCATGGTAGTCACACTAAACACATCCTACGAGGACGAAGCGCGCATCCAACACATGGAGCCGCTGGCTTCGCTCGCCTCGTTGACACGGCTTGGCAACCTCTCGAAAGCAGAGACAGCGATCCTCCTTCGCCGCCCCACAGCATTCGTAGTCGAGGACTTAGCTGTGACGGCAGCCTACCAATCGAC
>CAYSVE010000351.1:0-6461 GCA_964434365.1 uncultured Anaerolineaceae bacterium
GTGGGGTTCCTCGTGTGTTGTCGGTTATTGTGCGGCGCGGGCGAGGCATGGCCTCGCCCTCAAACCCTATGCGTCCTTATCGTACGTCGCGGCGAACCAACACTCCATCGAAAGGTTGCGGTTCAAATTCGAGACATGACGCGGACAGCAGGCGTATCAGGTGTTCGCCGAAGGCCCCGACGTTAGACGCCATGTCGGGGCGATGGCCATGCCTCGCCCACCAACTTGACGCCCCACCTACAACACTCGAACCTGGTACAGGTCCCCATCTTCGAAGCCGCGCGCGCGGTAGTATCCACGCGTGCCCACCGCACTGATGACCGCCAGCCGCCCGTAGCCCCGCTCAGTCGCGATTGCCGCCGCCCGCTCGATGAGGCGTTTGCCGAGGCCACTGTGCTGGGTGTGGCCGTCGCCGCCCGCACCGATGCCCACAGCCTGCCCGTATACGTGCACCTCGCGGATCATCGCTGCGCCGTCGAGTTCCGGCGCGATGGCCTCGCCTACCGGCAGCGACAGCCGCAAGAAGCCCGCGATGTCGCGCGCATCGGTGACGAACTGCAAAAACACCTCCTCACCGATGGCCGAGGTGTAGGTCTGCTCGTCGAGGTGCAGGTCATCGAGCGCGACCTGACGCCGTCGAATTTCGCGCGCGCGGATATCGGCGCTGCGCTGGCCGTTTTTGGCGAGGTGCTGCTGCACCATCTGCCGAAAGTTGGTGAACTGGTTGCCCGTTACGATGTCGGTGCTGGGGATGTCGCGTATCACGCGGGTGAGGCGCACATACTCCGGCGAGAGCATAAAGCACCGTGCCAACACGTCGAGCAGTTCGTCGTGGGTGTACGGACGCCACGCGCCGCGCGCATAGTAGTCCATCAGCTCCGCGCTTTCGATGAGCGAGCACGGGTACACCTTCAACTCATCTGGCCGAAAGTCCGCGTCGGCGAACATTTTTTCGTAGTCGGCCACGTCGAGTTCTGGTGACGAGCCGTACAGGTTGGGCATCCAATGGGCATGGATTTTGAAGCCCGCCCGGCGCAGTAGCGTGACGGCCCGGCGCGTTGCGGCGACGTCGTGGCCGCGTTTGTTAAGCCGCAGCACGTCATCGTTGAGGCTCTGAAAGCCGATTTGCACCTTGGTGCAGCCCAGCCGACGCACGCGCAGCACCTCGGCCTCGCTGATGTGGTCCGGGCGCGTTTCGACAACAAGCCCCACGCAGCGACAGGGCGCGTCTTCGTTTTCGGTGTGGGCGGCTTGCAGTTCGTCCCACGTCGCAAACTCATCGACCGGGGTGCGATCGGTGAGGGCGGCGGCTTGCGAACTGCGGCGCATCTCCTCGGCATACACCTCCTGCACCACGGCGTTGTAGGTGCGGCCCGGTTCCACCGTCACGTTGATGGTGTTGCGCTCTGGGTGGAGCTGCGAGGCCCGCTTCAGCGCGGCTTCGACCTCGGCACGGCGATCGTCGCCGCGGCCAAAGTCGTGCAGCGCATCGAATATCCGCTTGACAAACCAGATTTGGTACGTCTCCGGGTAGAAGCTCCACGTACCGCCCAGCACAATCACCTCGATTTTATCTGTCGGGTGGCCGATGTTCGTCAGCGCTTGCAGGCGCGTGTACGTCTGCAAGTACGGGTCGAAGCTGTTGCGCTCGGCACGTTGTGCGCCCGGTTCGTCGCTGAGGTAGCTTTTCGGCATCCGCACGTCGTTTGGGCAGAAGATGCACGTACCCGGGCACGGGAAGGGCTTCGTGAGCACGGTCACGGGCGTGACGCCGCTGCTGGTACGCACCGGCTTCCGACGCAGCCGTGCGAGCACTGCCTCGTCGAAGGGTGGGAGGTCGCCGCTTTCGGTGAGGGCATGGTACGCGCGCACAAGTTCGTCGCGCCCGTGGATGCCACTGCCGCCCTTCGGGTGTAGCTTCAGCAGGCGGTCGAGGCCCTTTTGCGTGAGGTTGGGCGTCGCGACTACCGACCGCAGTATCGGCAGCAGGGTGGCGCGGTGTTCGTCGAGTTGGAGGGGGCCGTAGTTGGGCATGGGGTTGAATCCGATAAAGTTACGATTTTTTGCCGGTTACATGGTAGTACCGGGTGATAGGATTGTTAAATGACGGCGGACGCCGAGAAGGTCGCCCCTACAACCGAGGGTGATAGCATCTGTAGAGACGCGCTGCTGCGAATCCGCCACATACCGAAAAACCGGGCTAGGGCGGGTCGCTGCGCAGCGCGTCGCCATCGTGCAGGACGAAGGTGCCGTCGGCGTGGATTTCGCCCATTACCGACCCGCCCTGCGAGCGGAATACGCCATCCTCGAACCAAGACGCCGCGAACGTGACCACCGTCAGCACCGCGTCTTCGGTGCCGAAGTTCATCGGGCTGTCGCTGAGGCTCGCCCCCAGTTCGACGCCCTGCGCGGGCTGGGTTACCTCGACCGTTGCGCCGAGGATATACAGGTCATTTTCCACGGTGGCGGTGTGCCATGCTACCCTAAGCGTCGCGCCACCCAGTTCGAACGTTTCACTGTAATCTGTGGTGTCCTCAGGGGGCACGCCCACGACGACATCGGGCATCAGCGGGCGTAAATCCTCGTCGAGCAGTGTGCCTGTCGTCGTCGTTGCATCAGCGCACGCCGATAGCATCAGCAGCGCTAGCAGCGCGAGGGTTTGCCTCACGGTTGGTAGCTCCGCAGCACCTCGCCATCGTGGACCGCCAGCGTGTAGGCACCCACACTCGCCGGGACGAGCACCGTTTCGCCCAGCGCCAGGTCGACGACTGTTTCGCCTGCGACGACCCGCGCGGCGCCCTCGATGCACGTTAGCGCGTGGAAGCGGTCGCCGTGGGTGTTTAGCTCGTGAGTGGCCGTGTGGCGCGTCGTTGCGAAGAACGTGCAGCCGACGACCGTTTCGCCCTCGGGGTGGTCGATGGTCGGCACCGAGTCGACATTGCTAACCTGCACGCCCTTCTCGATGTGGAGTTCGCGCGGCTTGCCATCGAGGCCCATGCGGTTCCAGTCGTAGAGGCGGTAGGTGGTGTTGCTGCTCTGCTGAATTTCGTAGATGAGCAGGCCCGGCCCCAGCGCATGGACCGTATTCGCGTGCATCATCAGCACGTCGCCCTTTTTCGCCTCGGCGAAGACGAGCACGTCCTCCATGTTGCCGTCGCGGATGGCGTCGGCCATCGCCGCGCGCGATGTCCCCGGCTTTACGCCGACCACGAGCTTCGCGCCGGGGTCGGCCCCGATGACGACCCACGCCTCGGTTTTGCCGCGCGGCTGGCCTTCGAGTTCGGCGGCCTGTTCGTCGTTGGGGTGCACCTGCACGCTCAGCCAGTCGTTCGCATCGAGGATTTTCGCCAGCAGCGGGAAGCCCTCCGACGGATCGCTGGCCGTGCCGATGAGGTCTGCGCCGTGTTCGGCCAGCAACGCACCGAGGGTACGCCCGGCGAGGGCACCATTCCGCACGGTCGATGTGTCGTGGACCTCCCACGTTTCGCCGTAGGGGTCATCGGTGGGCAGGGCCTTGCCCAGTTGGTCGGCGAGTTTGCGCCCGCCCCACACCTTGGTGTGCAGCGCGGGTTCCAGCAATAGCGGGTAGAGCATGTGCGCCTCCGTAGGTTGGAATCTGGTCACAGTGCCCTAGTGTAGCAGCGCAACCGCCATTTATGAGGTGCGAGGTGCGGTTTTTGCCCGAACAGGTAGTACGATTTGCGTGGCAGGTACCCATGCGCAAACGAAAGCGCCTGTTCGATGTCATCGGCGACGGGGAGCGAAAGATGTTGCGGAATGAAGCTGCGCGCGATGGTGGTGTGCATGTTGTGCCCCACAAAGATGTTCGTCAGCAGTGGCTTGCCATCGACGATCATCGCGCCGCGTGCGGCCTCCTGTGCCATGCGCAGGCTATCGCGCATGGATGTGCGTTTCTCGCGGAAGTCTGCAAGGCAATACAGATCGCCGGGGGTGGCAAGGGCGATGTCGGCCAGTTCGTGTTGCACGTCGCGCGCCATGGCGGGTGTGACAATGCCCTTCGAGCGGACGATCACGATGGGTTGGTTGGGTAACTGCTCGATGGTTATCGACATGGTAGGGCCTTAAAGCGTAAGTTGCGAAAACGGCAACTGTGTTAACGCTAGGTCAATTTTAAATCAATAGTATTTATGGTAAAACGCCTACAGCCTAAGGGGGACGGTGCGGTTACCGCCCCGCTAGGCCAAAACAACTGAGGCAGCTAGCCGCCCAAAAAGCCGATTTCCACCGCTTCGAGGGCGTCCTCGACGGTGGCGAACAGGGGCACCTCCACCCCGCGATTGGCGAGCGACTCGCGCGCCATCGTCACCATTGGCCCTGTGCCCACAAACAAATTCTGAATGCGGGGGTCGCTCGGCGAGCCTGCCGCGCCGCCCATCAACGCTTTGACGATTTGCACCATATCGGTAAACGTGACCTCCATCGCGCGGAAGTCCGTCACGCGGTAGACGGTGCCGTCGATGTTGCGGGTGACCTCGGCGACATCACGGAAGGCGGCATCGGCCATCGCGGCGTTGAAGGGGCCGTCGATGGTGACGAGAACAACCGGGTGGGGCTGCAACTGCTGGATACTTACGGGCAAGGGGGTGTCCTTTCGTCGACACAATGACATGAATTGTGCCCAGCGTAACAAAAGCGTGCGGTGGCTTTTGTGATGCACCTCACGGTTGTGGTAGGCTCTTTCGCAAATTCGATGCTTTGCACAGGGGGCACTCATGAAGACGATTGTATGCTTTGGCGACTCCAACACGTGGGGGTTTGCGCCGATATCGAAAGCGCGCTACGACCGCGACACCCGCTGGCCGGGCGTGCTCCGCAATGCGCTAGGCGGGGGCTACCTCGTCATCGAAGAAGGGCAAAACGGGCGCACTACCGTGTGGGATGATCCCATCGAGGCGAACAAAAACGGCGCGACCTACCTGCTACCCTGCCTCGAAAGCCACAAACCGCTAGACCTGCTCATCATCAAGTTGGGGACGAACGACCTCTAGCTGCGCTTTTCGCTGAGCGCGACCGACATCGCCAACGGGGCGGGGCGGCTGATAAAAATGGCGAAAACCACCGACTACGGCCCAGACGGCAGCGTCCCGCAAATTCTGCTGATTGCCCCACCGCCCGTTGTCGATATGACCGACACGCCCTTCGAGGGCATATTCTATGGCGCAGTGGAGAAGAGCAAGCACTTCGCTGCGGAGTACCTGCGTGTGGCCGAAGAGCAAAATGTGCACTTCCTCGATGCGGGCCAACACATCGTATGCAGTCCACTGGACGCGATCCACTACGAGCCAGACGAACACGGTAAACTCGGCAAGGTGGTCGCGGATGTTGTTCGCGCGATTTTGGGCTGACAAACATCGCGCAGTGGGCTACAGTCTGCCAAATACGCTACCTCACCTCACGCATCGGAGGCCCCAATGACTGCAACACCCTTCACCGACCTCGCTCGGCTGAGCCTGAACCAGTACACCACGCGTAAATGGAGCGTCAAAGAGGCAGTCGATGGCTGCGCGCGGGCGGGCATCCCCGCGATTGGCCTGTGGCGCGACCGTGTCGCCGACACCGGCCTTAAGGAAAGTGCAGCCATTGCCCGCGACGCCGGGGTGAAGGTGTCCAGTTTGTGCCGGGGCGGGATGTTCCCGGCGGCCACCGAGGCCGAGCGACGCGAGAAAATCGACGATAACCGGCGCGCTATCGATGAGGCGGCAGAACTCGGCACGGCCGTACTCGTGCTGGTGTGTGGCGGCATCCCCGCGCGCGACATCGACGGGGCGCGGCAAATGGTCGAGGACGGCATCGGCGCGGTGGCACCCTACGCCGCCGAACGGGGCGTGAAGCTGGGCATCGAACCGCTGCACCCCATTTTCGCCGCCGACCGGTCCGTCATCGTCACGTTGGGCGAGGCCAACGACCTTGCCCAGCGCATCGCATCGCCGAATGTGGGCGTCGTCATCGATGTGTATCACGTGTGGTGGGACCCGCACGTCTACGACGAAATTGTGCGCGCGGCGGGCACCATCCTCGGCTTCCATGTGAACGACTGGCTCGCGCCACCGCCGGATGTGCTGTTGGGGCGCGGCATGATGGGCGACGGTCAAATCGAGTTGCGACGGCTACGGGCGGCGGTCGATGCGGCGGGGTACGATGATTTCATCGAGGTGGAAATTTTCAACGATGCGCTGCCCGGCGCTACGATCACCCGGATCGTAAGCTGTTGATCGTCGCAACTACAACGAATGGAGAGAAAAAACGAGGTTCTCGTGCTTGTAATTCGTTAATTTCCAAATTCGTTGCAGTTTGGAAATTAGAGTGACTCAATAAGGCCGAATCGCTTCAGTCAACCCGACTAACAGCCGCGGATGGCCGACCACAATAGGCTCCCGAGACAGAAGGCCATCCAACAGGGCCAGATATCCATGTGGGTCAGTCATCCACCCGGGTCAGGG
>CAYSVE010000352.1:0-6452 GCA_964434365.1 uncultured Anaerolineaceae bacterium
ATTGGGCTTCGGCGTAGACCCCGACCTCATCAACGAACCCATGAACTTCTGCTGCGAAATTACCGACTTCCAGTTTGCCATCGCCCTGGAAGTGACCGATCGCGCAGCCGCTGCGTCCTTCATTACGGATACGTTCCTGCCTGCCATCGACAATGAGTTGACCAACACCATCGAAACCGCCGGGTACACGGTGTATGTCACCGATACCGACGCGTCCATCGCCCTCGCCAGCGATCACATGCTTGTCGCCGAAACATACGTGATAGACGAAATTTTGGCCGATTCGTCGGCGCTTAGCGACGCAACGGGCTTCGCCGATGTGACCGGCCTGCTGCCTGTCGGTGACTACAACGCCGTCGTGTTCGCCAACGTGCCAGGTGCTATCGAAGCGTATACGCCGGTAACCACCAGCGAAGATTCGTACTATGCCGAACAAGCCACCGAAACCATCGCCGTGCTCGAAGCCACCGGTAGTGCCGCCGCAGGTGCCACTATCATCGATGGCCGCGCCCTCACCATCGACATCGTACAAATGCCCTCCACCGCCGAATCTCCGCTCACACTCGGTGTGCCGAACCTCGGTGTCGTCGATCTCGGCTTCACGAGCCGTATTCCGACCGGCACACCGCTCGTCATTCACTCGACAAACTTGCGCGGGCTGTACGACTTTGCTGTTGCTGCGGCCCAGGGCGCTGAGGAAATCGCCGGGGCAGGCGGTACCGTCGACGGGGCGCTAGGCCAGAGTGACGCTGTCGTAAATGCGTTTAGTGGCCTCACCATCGACGATATCACCAGTTGGATGGTCAACGACTACGCACTCACACTCGGCCTCAGCGACACCGCTGCCGCCGCCACCAACGCCTTCGGCTTTTTGGCCGGTAACCCGGTGGAATTTAGCATCGTTGTCGATGCCACCGCCGACGTTGCCGCTGCGGCTGCCGTCGTCGATGCGATCGAAACCGCGCTGGCGAGTCCGCAGGTGGCCGACATCGCCGGGCAGTTCGCCACCATTACCCGTGACGGTGGCTCGCTGAACATCAGCATCGCCGACCCCGACGGCCAGCTACCGTTCCCCATCGACCTCGTCATTGGCTCCAACGATGCCGTGTTTGTCATCGGCACCACGGCGAGCGCGCAAACAGCCCTCGCGGGTAGTGGTGGCCTCGGCCCCGCGTTCGATGATGCCGCCGCTACGCTGCTGCCGAACCCCGGTGCAGTCTACTTCGCCGACGTGTCGCCGCTAGCCGGGCCGATCGGCGTCGGCATGCAAATGGCCGATCCTGAGGTAGCCCCAGTCGTCACCGATGTGCTCGGGCTGTTCAGCCACGCCACCATCAGCACCACCGTCGATAGCAGCGGCAACAGCTTCGCCCGTGCGGTGCTGTCGCTTGCGGCCTCCGCCGAGAAATAACCGCAACAAGGGCGGGGCGCATGTCGCCTCGCCCAACCAAACCCCGCCCTAAATTTCGAAACCTACTCCAGAAAAGAAAACTCCACCACCGTGTAGCGTGTCACACACTCCGGCGTAAAGTTGAGGAAAAAGCCGCACGTATTCAAAATGATGTCCTGCGGATACCCGTACACATCGTCATAGTCGATTTGCGTCGTGTTCCGTGCCGAGAAGTGCCATCGGCCCATTTCATCTGTTACGCGCGCCGCCTCGCCGAACAGCGCCTCCACCGTGAAAAACGCCGCCTGCCCCGGGTCGATCTCGAACTGTGGCGGGTTGGGGTCTAGCCGCAGTGCCGCCGTGCCGATGCGCGCCGCGTCGGTAACCTCGCCATCAATGACCGTATACACGAAGGCCCCATCGGCGCGGTAGGGCAGTGCCACCGTCACAATCGCGCGATAGTCGCCACTGCCGCGCCTGGAGGCGGCCTCCCATGCCGCGCGTGCCTCGGTCAATGCCATCTGTGGGTTGGGCGTCAGGCGGAGGCCCAACGCCCACCAGCCGCCGACCAGCGCGGCCAAAATAACGGCCAGGGCCAGCCCAAAGCGGATCAACGCTTAAACCGCCGTCACCAGCACCGGCTTGTCTTCGGTGATAATCACCGTGTGCTCGTACTGTGCGCTCAGCTCCCCATCGACCGTACGCAGCGTCCATCCGTCCGGGTCGGTTTCCACCTTGCCCACGCCCGTGCTCAAAAACGGCTCGATCGTGAAGACCATGCCTGCCTTCAGCTTGCCGCGCGCCAGCGACGAATCGTAGTGCGGGATGCTATGCGGCGGCTCGTGCAGCTTGCGGCCCACACCGTGTCCCCCCAACGAGCGAATGATGCGATACCCGCCGCGCTTCGCCACTGCCCCGCTCGCCTTGCCGATAGCCCGCAGCGGTGCGCCCGCCGTCGCCGCGTCGATGGCCTCCGCCAGCGCCTCCTGCGCGAAGTCGCACAGGCGTTGCACATCCTCGCTCACCGGTGGCACCGGGAAGCTCGCGCCGCTATCGGCGATGTAACCGCCCAACTCCGCACTCACATCGATGTTCACCAAATCGCCCGGCTGAATAATCCGCTCGCCCGGGATGCCGTGCGCCGCTTCATCGTTGATGCTGATGCACGTCCAGCCGGGGAAGTTGTAGGTGAGGATCGGCGCAGAGCGCGCCCCGTGCGATTCCAGAAATGCCTGGCCGATCTTGTCGAGTTCGGCGGTGGTCATGCCGGGTTGCATCTGCGCGGCCATGTGTTGGATGCACTTGCCAATCACCTGGCCGATGCGCATCATGCCCTCTAAGTCCTGTGGAGAATCGACCGTCATATGTATCGTTCCTTAAGTATCCATTGTTGCCCCCACAGGATACCCGCCCTACAACCCACGCACCAGCCCCGCACAGACCCAATCCGCTAATCGCCTGCGGCCTGCTGCAACCGACGTAGCATCCCCTGCACCGCACCCAGCAGCGGACCCTGTTGTTCGTAGCCCTGCTCGCCCAGCGTACTAAAGCCCAGGTACACCTGCTTACGGCACCGACGCACCAACCCCGTCGTCAACCGGTACAACGATTCCGTGCGCACGCGCACCTCGTCGTCGTCGGTCCACTTGCGACCCACCCGGTCCCAATCAAATTCCTGCGTCAGCACATATGGGTGCGTCAGTGGTTGGTACAAGCGCTCGTTCCACGCGCCGCTGCCCACATTCAACCAGAACTGATAGTCTACTGGGCGATTACTCATCAAAAAGGTGTACGCCGGGGCCAACAGCACCGCATCACGATCTTCGACCGTCCAGTTGCGTACATACTGGTCGGCGATCACACCTGCCCGCACCATCGAGGCGTACTCGTGCGCGATGCCCCGCTCTGGCGGAATGCGCGTCACGGTGCGGCGGAAGTTGCGCGCGCTATCCACCAGGTTCGAGGCCGTCTGCGCCGCGTCGAAATCATCGTGGAAGCCGAAGCCCGCGCGCGCCAGCACCTCATCGAACAACCGGCTGAAGAACACATCCAGCGGTTCGTTGGCGTCCGCCGGGTGAGTTTCCAGCCACGTGCGCAGCCGCTCGAAGCGTTCGCCCACCCGGTACGTGATGCGCTCCTGCGTGGCCGCCGCAATTTTGTCGAACGGCAGCAGGTCGCCGGTCACCGGGTTGTAGCGCGTCTCCGTGAGGAGCTGCGCCCGCACGAGGTCCAGCCCGGCGATAGCCGTCACCAGCGCATAGGCCATGTCGTAGCGCGACGGACGGTCTTCCGGCCAACCGTAGGCCACATGCGCCAACGTGAGCAGCGCTTGCGCCGCCGGTTCCTCGCGTAGTGCCCGCGACGGACGATGCGACCGCCACGCCACACCTGCTGCGTCTAGCCGGTTACCCAGGCTGAAGCGCAGCGCGTCGCCCATAAATGGCGCGATGACCACGATTTCGTCGGGGTCCACACCTTTTTCGACCACCAACGATGCGATTTCCGCCGCGACGGTATCTAGCATTTGCGGGTAGTAGCGGTGGTCATCGTAGTCGATGGCCGCGCGCGGGTCGCCTTTGGCGTAGGTCGCCTCCTGCTCAAGGCTGACGGCCATCTCGGCCCCAAACGCCGATACATCCGCATCGATGCCCTGTAACTCATCGAAGGTGTAATGTTTGTCGCACAACGCGCGTAGCTTTAGCGCGCTGCCCGGGTCGGCACCCAAAAAGCGCCGATACCCCGCATCGGTATCGTAGATCAGCAGCGCACCGTCGCAGTCTTCCAGCCAACTGCCCAGCACGAAGTGCGCGGCGGGCGTGTCTTCTTCCACATTATCGACGATGAGGTGACGGTACTTCTCGGTGAGGAAGGCGCGCGCGGTGGGTTCCTGCCACAGCATCGTCGTAAACAGTTCCATCGTCAGCGAGAAGTCGAGCAGGTTGTGTTGCAAACAAAACGCGCGGAAGCGGTTCGCGCAGGTTTGCGCTTCCTCGTAAATGCGAAGCTGCGCCGGGTCGGCGTTGCGGTCTGCCAGCGTGAGCCGTTCGGCGATTTGCGTATACGGGAAGCCCACCACCGCTGCCTTGTTCAGGTTGTCGATGATCTGGCTATACAGCCGATTGCGCGCGATGGTCACCGTATCGAAATACGTTTCGCGCTCGATGAGGTCATCGACCACACCGGCCATGAAGTACTGCGCGCTTTCCAGCGAGAGGAAGGTCGGCGGCACCGCCGCGCTATCGAACCCGGCCTCCTCGGCGATGAGCGGCCAGAACAACTCGACGACCTGCCGCGCAAGGCCGCTCATGGTCGTGACGGTGACCTGTCGCCCTGTGACCAGTTTGGGGTCGGCGAGGGCCTCGTAGTAAGGCGCTGCGAGCGTCCGCTGGGGCAAGATGACGAGCACCTGCCCACTCGGTACATCGTTGTCGCGGACGAGTTTTTTGAGGCGGAAGGTCGCGGCGTGGGTTTTGCCACTGCCTGCCGGGCCTTCTAGCCAGCGGAGTCCGTTAGGTACTGCACGAATGACGGAGTTTTGTGCTTTTGTAAGGGCCATGGTAGCTTTTTGATAAAGATTATAGCGTGCCCGCACTCGGTCGCTATATCAACATTGAAACCGCTGGCCCGCGCCATTACAACGTCCGCGACATCCGCGCGTGGTATGCCGCAAAGCCGTGGCGCTCATATAATCGCCGCGCCCCATCGTTGAAGCTTGCGACGCCCAACGTGGCCACCTCCGCGCCGAGCGCTTTCGCGGCGACGAGGGCTGCTTCCAGCAAATCTTGCCCGATGCCCTGCCGCTGATGCGGCGTATCCACCACCATCTGGTCGATGTGGAAGTCGCGCTGGCTGTAGACGAACGGGTTCTCGGGTATCGTGCGCAGGTAGGCCACCAAACACCCAACCGGTTGGCCGTCGCGCTCTGCGATGAGGATGTGCGCGTCGTTGTCGGTTAGCGCCTGCTCGTAGTGCGCCACGAGCGCGGGGTCATCCGCACTCAGGGGTTTGTAGCGGGTTGGGTCGGCCTGTACATGTAGCCGATGCACGACGATGTTCAGCCGCGCGAGGGTGTGGGCGTCGCCGGGTCGTGCGCGCCGAATGATGACGTTTACCGAAGGGTCATCCAATGTCATCGCCCCTTTCGGCAATGATACAGAAACTCACCCTTGAGGCCGAACTTCTCCACCTGCCGGGCAGAAAAATATGTCTCCGTCCGCACCAACTGCACATCGAAGCCCACATCACGCAGCCGGTCGATGACATCGCGCCCGTACCAACGCACATGATTATCCTGCCCGAAGCGACGCAAGCGCTCCTCGGGGTCGTCTATCGTCGGGTCTTCGTCGGTAGCGTCCGTGTCGAAGCGCACGGGGAACATGAGAATCGCGCTGCCGCCATCGCGCAGCACCCGGCGGATTTCCGTCATGGCAGCGATGTCGTCGGGGATGTGCTCTAGGACGTGGCTGCAATACAGCAGGTCCACTATGTCGTCATCGAATGGCAGCAGGGTTAAATCCAACTTCACGTCGATTCGCTGACGCATCGCATCGCCCGTGATGTAACGGAAGTTGGGTAAGCGGGTAAGCCGCCGTCGCAGGGGCACCTCTGGCGCAATGTGGAGCATGGTTTGCATGGCCGGGCCACGCAGTAGCCCCTCGCGTTGCAAGTAATACCACCCAAACCGATGCCGTTCCAGCGAATTGCACACCGGGCACTTGCCATCGAGCCGCTGCACCACCCAACCCGCATCCAAAAACGCGCGCACATGGCTATCGCACAATACGCAGTAGCGGGCGTTGCCGCGCCACGGCGCGCGCTTCTGTCGTAGCCGTCGCGCTTCGGCGAGGTGGTGTTGCAAGTGCTGGTATAGGCTTAGCATAGGCACGTTGGGGGTAGCCTCCTCTCACTCCTCAACATGTTAAGGGATGCGGGGCGCGGGTGCAAACACATGGTGGGGTAACCACGGCCTGTGCAAAACCCCAAAACGATACCGCCCCGCGGCTTGTTTTACCCCCCACGCGCATGATAGAATGCTGCCCGGCAATTTGACCGCCGAAAATCT
>CAYSVE010000353.1:0-6443 GCA_964434365.1 uncultured Anaerolineaceae bacterium
GGCCAGGGGGGCGGGGCGTCTCCCACCCAGGGGGGCGGGGAAAGGGCGGGGGTTCCGGTCGCCGCAACCTTCGATGGGAGCACCAGTTGTGGGGTGGTGCCCATTTTCGCAGACGCGCGCAGGCGCGCCCCTATCGCTGCTCTCGTTCTCGGCGTCTGCAACCGCAACCCCACCGTTTTCCTGGCCCGATGTCACTTGCACAAAATTGATCTCACAGGTAGAAAAATGTGCAACGTTGGCTTGCCTAATACAGCAACAGCCAATCACTGACCTCGTCGCTGTAATCGGTGGGGGTTGTGTTACCGCCGTGCAGCACAACCTTCTGCGCCAAAAACACCTCGACCTGCGCGATGTGCTCGCGCTTGTGGGTGTAGTTCTTCACCACGATGAAATCCGCGAGGCTGCTTGTGTCGTCGTACCACGGTAGCGTCCCCGTGCGGTAGAGTTCCGCGTCACTCATATCGGCCAGGGCCGCTGCCGTCCGGCGATAACTTTCGCCATACATCTCCACAACTTCCTCCAACCGCATCCGGTTGAGCGACCCCACCTCAAGGTCATTGAAGGTATCGGCGTCGGTCGCAAACTGCTTGATGCAGCCAGAAATCTCGCCGGTTTTCACGGCTACGATCACATCGCCAAGCAGCCGCTCGAATGAGGCGAGGTGCGCAACGATCTGTCGCACGGACCAGTGGCCGCACACGTTCGGCAAATTTGCGACATCGCCCGTCATCTCATCGATTGTGCGCATCAGCGCGTTGTGCCCGTCGGTGTGCAGTTTACGAATGTCCATGGTGTTGGCTCCTGTTTATGTCTACGACTACGAAGCCAGCATACGCCAGGGGCTGTGGAGAAGTCTTTAACCCGCAGGGCGGGCAAAGGGCGGGAATGCCCACAAAATGTGGAGATGTTGTGTTTACTCGCTATCCGCGCCCCGTGGCACAAGTGCCGCATCGATGCACCGCATGATGTGCTCGGTAGCTTGTTCGAGGACGTGTTCCGGCAGCGCAAGCGTATCCATTACTTGTGTTTGCATGATGCTCGCGATGCCGTGCATCGTCGACCACACGAAAAGCGCGTCGAGTTCCGCCTGAGTGGTCAACGTCATCCGCGCGATGCAATCGCGCAAGTGGTTGAAGGCGACCTGTGCGCTTTGCATCATTTCCGGGTGGTCCGCCGCGTTCGGCAAGGGGGTCCCGAACATCAACCGATATTGCAGCGGATGCGCCAGCGCGTACTGTAGATACGTGCGCCCGAGGCTCTCCAGGTCGTGATGCGCGTCGCCGGTCAGCGCGCGGGCGTCGAGGTAGTGTGCGAACGCCACGAACGTGCGCCGCACCACCTCCGCCAGAATGTGATCGCGGCTGGGGAAGTGCTTATACGGGGCCTGATGTGAGACCCCCAGCCGCCGCGACACTTCGCGCAGGCTGAGTTGCTCCAACCCGTTCGTTTCGATAATCGACATAGCCTCCTGCACACAGGCCTCGCGCAGGTCATCGTATTTCGGTTTCCGTGGCATAGGGCCTTCCACTGGCTTACGTCCTCGTCGTGCCACAGTCTACCAGATGTGGTGGCTACATCTGTCGCCGTCATTGGGTGTAGGGACATGCTTCTTGTTACGCGATATAGGGTTACCGTGAAAAAACGACGCAAGGGTATCCCATCTTGGCTGTCGCTGTTCGTTCCAACCTCACCCCCTGCCCCCTCTCGAACCGCTGTGTCTACGCGCGGCGCAGGCAGAGAGGGGGAATTGTGGCCCTTCGTAAGCCGTAGAAAGCCCCCTATCCGTTTACGGGGAGGGGATTTAGGGGAGGGGGCAGATGATCGTCTTCGGTCTTGTTCCACTGGCTGCGTATGAAAACCGCTAACCTAACCCTACGTCGTATGACATTCTGCATGTCCGCTTTAGCCATCCCTGCGGATAAGCCTTTCTTGGTGTCTGCGCCCCGCGGCACCTTTCGACGAACAACGGCGTCCTTCAAGCCGATGTCGGCGTCGTGGTCGGCTCTGCATCATCGGCGGTCATACCACCCATCACCATCGACATCACCCGCACCCGGCCCCAACGCGGCAGCAAACTCAGCGAGCCGTCGAGGAACTTCGTCAAAAAGCCGGGACGCACCGTCCCCTGTTTACCGAGCGCGTTCAGCGTATCACGCGCGACCGTTTCCGGTTTCAGCGCCATGCTCATCTGCATATTGGCACGGTCGGCAAAACCCGAGTGAACCGGCCCCGGCGCGCTCGCCAGCACATCCACCCCCAGCGGGGCCAACTCGATGCGAAGCCCCTCCGCCAGCGATTGAATATAGGCCTTCGTCGCGGCGTAGTGCGCCGCCCGCGCCACACCCTGGAAGCCCACCAGCGAACTCAACAAAATAATGCCCCCCCGACCCCGCGCGGCGAACCGTCGCGCAAAGTGATGGGTCATGGCGACGACCGCGCGGCAGATCACATCCAGCATAATCAGCTCGTCTTCCAGCGGAATATCGATGAAGCGCCCGGATGTGCCGAAGCCTGCGCTTGCCACCAACAGGCCGACGGGGAGGTCTTCGGTAGTAGTCAATACATCATCGACCGCGCGCAGTTGCGATAGGTCGGTGGCGATCACCTGTGTTTCGACACCATATCGTTTCGCATAGTCATTAGCAACCTCGTTCAACACTGCTACCCGACGCGCAACGAGCACCAAATTCACACCCTTCGCGGCAAGCGCTTCGGCAATAGCCTTACCCAACCCGTCAGACGCACCCGTGACGACAGCCCACGGCCCGTACTGCGACTTCCAATCGTTCGACATCCGACCGACTTCCCATGTGTAGTTGACAGTGTCTACTAAGCTACACCCTTTTGTAGACACTGTCAACTACATCGTGTCGCCCCCACCTCACGCCGATTCGCGACGCGACGTCAACGTCACTTCCACACCCGGGACCGGACGCAAAATCGCAAACGGGTTCAGCCGAATAGGGCAGCCTGTCACCACATCGACGTTGTAGCGCTGCGTCACCATCGCCATGATAATCACCGCCTCCATACTCGCAAACGACGCCCCGATACAGTAGCGCGGCCCACCCCCAAACGGCACATACGCGTATCGATGACGGCCCTCCTTGTTTTCGGGCAAAAATCGCGTCGGGTCGAACTCATCCGGGTTCTCCCAGAAGGCTTCGTTGCGGTGCAACGCATACGTGCTGATGGCGATATTGCTGCCACCTGGAATGTTGTAGCCGCCGAGTTCATCGTCTTCCAACGATGTACGCGGAATAATCGCGACGGGCGGGTACAGGCGTATCGCCTCCTCGAAGACCGCTCGTGTGTACGGCAGGTTAGGGTAGTCGGCGGCTGTGGGGGTACGGCCACACAACACCGTATCGACCTCGTGCTTCAGCGCTGCCCGCACCTCCGCGTGCTCGCTTAGCAACTTCCATACCCACGAGAGCGCGATAGCGGTCGTCTCGTGCCCGGCCACAAACACCGTGAGGATCTCATCGCGCAGTTGGGTGTCCGTCATCTGGTCGCCCGTGTCCTCGTCTTGCGCATCGATGAGCATTTGCAGCAGGTCCTTGTACTCGCCCGGGTTGTTGCGCCGCTGCTCGATGATGCGCAGGATAATATCTTCGAGCGACGCCAACTGCGCCTCGAACTCAGCATTGGCGCGCGTCGGCAGCTTTTCCATCAGGCCAAAGGGTCGCCGCGACCGCTCATTCACAGTGTTCAACACCGGGCCGAGGTTTCGGCGCACCGTGGCAAGGTCGGCCTCGGAGAGCGCGGTCGTAAACATAGCCCGCGCTACCACATTTAGCGTGAGGTGCGTCATATCCTCGGTGATGTCGAACGAGCCAGGGCGCACATCCCACGCGCTTAGCATCCGGTCGGTTTCGTCGACCATAATTTCGGCGAAGGCCGTGAGGTATTGCCGATGGAATGCCGGTTGCATCATACGGCGCTGCCGACGCCAGAAATCGCCCTCACTGGTGAAAAGCCCGTTCCCGGCCACCTCGCGGATTTTATCCAGCAGGCGGCCTTTGATGTAATTGCGGTTGTTCATTTGCAGCACCTGTTCCACATCGTCTGGGTGGCTTAGCAGGTGCACCCGAAACGGCCCCAATTGAATCCGCACCAGTCGCCCGTAGGTCTCCGCCAGGTAACGATGCGTTTCGGCGGCGGGCCGCTCACTGTGGTTATAGATGAATCGTGCGGTCGCCAGCAGGCCGGGACCGGGTATCGTCGAAGAGGTCATGGTCACACACTCACACTACATATTTCCGATATATCACTATCGTAAGACGTTGTGCGTGGGCTGTCTTGTGATTGCGATAACCTCTGGGGTGAGCACTGTCATGCGCGGCGCGGCAATCGAGCGTGAGTCGTGTAACAAACCGCCAATGGGCCTAAGCGATTATTTGAACTTCATTTCGTTACAAGACACAAACAACATGGTGTCTCATAGCAGATTCGCTCCCTCTGGACCCAATATAATGAACGGGGGAGACGTAACCATCTCACGGTAATCGAGTGACACTTGGTTGCAAAGTTATTCAAACAGGGCCTTTGCTCGCGAATGTGACGTGTGATCCTATCCTTGAATGCGAAATCGTCACGCTCGAATGCTCAACGATCCCTGTCGATGATACCCCTCACGATTGCCTTATCCGCCTCAATGAGGGTCAACGCCTCGTCCAAGGTTTTAACCCAGTGCACCAAGAGTGTATTAGGCTCGATTCGCTTGGCGACACGGGTCGCCGTGTTGACTAAGCTGCGCAGCAACATACTCTTGGGCATCACCGCCACCACCATGCGCTGGCTTGGCACATCATTGTTAATCGCCCGCATTATGGTAGGAAAGCCATTACCACGCGGGACCTTACTGGCCGCCTCGTACACGTGGACCACTTCATACACGGGGTGACTGACTGATAACATGGCCGGGGTTGTAATCTCGGTCACCATGTGCACATCATCCCACGCCCATGGGGCGAGCAGCTCAGTGACTATAATTGTTTTGGCGTCCCCATCGAGCCACGAGATGCGGTAAACCGGCGTGTCAACGATGAGAATAGGCTCGTCCACAAGTGGCATGACGTTCGTCGTCCTTTCCGGCCTTGTCGGCGTCAAATGCCAGACAGCTTCACTCTCCTGAGGCCTAATACGACGCCGCAGCGTTATCCACCCGCGCGATGTAGTCCTCAGCGTGGGCGAGGGTGCTCGCAAACTGGACCGATAGGCCCCATGCGCCGTTCGCAACCATACCCAAAATCGATGCGCTGGCGCGGAAGGTCGGCAGCACGCCGTATATCACGACGGACGCGAGGGAGGTAGAATGGTGCAGGCTCAGTTGGCGGGTTGCCTGGTGCGGCGAAATCATCACTTGCCGCAGATGCGCCGCATCGAACATCACGTGCACGTCCGCACCATCGGCTCCTGCCGTCATCGTCGCAATCTGCTTGTCGGTTTCGTCGAGGTGTGCCCGTGTGAATACACTATCCAGGGTCACCCGGATAGAATGACCGTAACGGTGCCACGTTATTTCGAACGTCATATTAAGCTCCACGCAAAAAAACCACCGACAAGCAAGGTGGTTTCAACGTAACACCAAGCTAACGCACTGGCAAGCAGTGCGCAACATTATTCACGTTTATTTCACACGAAGGGTGCGCGCGCGTTACTCACCTGCTGTAAATAGGCGTTGGCAGCCTCCAAATTCGGCACAACCTGCGAGTGCACACCCCACAACCCCGTCAGCAACGTCGCCAGCAACAACCCGAAACTGCGCCGCTGCGGCGGCACCCCATAAATCACCAGCGCGTCGACTGGCCGATAGCCAATCGGGTTCGGGCGGATGTGATGCGGCGACACGCGAATGCCTGTCATGTGGTGCGCATCGATGAGCACATGAACCGGGCTTTCGCCGTCGTAGGTTTGCAATACCCCACGGACGCTGTCCAGGTCGGCAGCAGTGAAGTGGTCACGCACTTCGCACCGCAAAGTGTTGGTGTGCCACCACCATTTGACGGCCATGATGATTTCCCCAGGCTTCATTCTAGTGCTAGTAAGCTTATGCCACAGCCGGCGGGGGGGTCTCTAGGCTATCCGTACTAACGAGCTTACAGCCTTGCAATAACGCCGAACTTTGTAAAGAAAAGAGAGGGCCTACCGTTGCGGTAGGCCCCATAGAGAAAGGAGAGAGAGGGAGATATTGATGTTTGACAAAAGCGGGGAGAGAGAGCCGCTTTGTTCACTGGTTCTGTCGGGCACAGCCTGGGCCGTTGTTCCTGTGGCTGCTGCGCGCCTCTTTCGTAAATTTGGCGTTGAGCTTTCGTTGTCTCTTCGCCTGATGTACCCACTATAAAATGAATTTAGCGTAAATGCAACCGAATATTTTGTGAATTCGTAAATTCTTCATGAGCAGTTGTGAAGCCCCTCCCCATGCGCCACCGTGTCTCGGC
>CAYSVE010000354.1:0-6414 GCA_964434365.1 uncultured Anaerolineaceae bacterium
GGCAGACGGGCAAACCCACCGCCGAGCTGTTCGACCTCATTGCGGGTACATCGAGCGGGGGCATTGTGGCCCTGGGGCTGGTGACACCCGGCACGCCCTTCACTGCCGCCGACCTCACCAGGCTATTTGTCGACAACGGCGCGAAAATCTTCAGCGGGCGCTTCGGGCGCATCCGCCAGGCGCTCGACGAAAAGCACCCGCACGCCCCACTAGAAGGCGTGCTGCAACGGTACTTCGGCGAGGCCAAGATGAACGAAGCGACCAACCCCGTGCTGGTGCCCAGCTACGATGTGCACGGGGCAAGGCCGCGCTTCTTCAAGAGCCGCAAACCGGCAGATGCCGAGGTGTACATGTGGCAGGCCGCCCGCGCGACAACCGCCGCGCCGACGTTTTTCGAGGCTTTCAAGCTGAAAGTTGATGGACGCACCGAGGCGCTCATCGACGGTGGGATGATTGCCAATAACCCGGCCATGTGCGCCCTTGCCGAAATCACTCATCACCGGGAAGACTACATGCTGGAACGCTTCGATGACCGGGTGCTCGTCGCCTCGCTGGGCACGGGGCATTTGCTGAGTTCGTACCCTTTTGAGACAGTGCGCGCGTGGGGTGCCCTGGAGTGGGCGCGCCCAGCCATCGAAATTACGATTACCGGCGGCGTGGAAACAGTCGATTACCAGATGCGCGAAATCTTCCGTGGCGAGCACCGCCGCGACTACTTCCGCTTCCAAACGATTGTACCCGATGACAACCGTGCCATGGACGACGCCTCCGAGCGCAATCTCGCCGCAGTTCGTGCCATGGCCGAAGCGATGATCGAAGCGCAGCGCGATGACCTCGACGCCCTCATCGCAGATCTGTTGTCGCCACGCCACACCGACTAAGGAACCGTCACGGTTTGCAGGGTTGGGGCCTTGTCCGGGGCGGGCTGTCCATCGACCGAGGCGGGCATTCGATCACCGGTATCGCGCCGGTAAAAGCCCACATTGAGGGCATACTCGCCCGAAGGCAAATCGTCCAAGTCGAAGGTCCACGTATCCACGATCGTTTCGCCGGCCCGCCATGCCCACGTGGGGTACGCGCCATTGCGCGGGGTGCCATCGGCCACCGCAGCGAAGCCGTTTGGCCCCACAAGCTGAACAAACTGCGCCCAGTCGTCTGGCGTGCGCCCGATGACCTCCCAGCCCAGCGTCAAACTGGATTCGCCATCCACGTCGAAATCGAGTGAATAGCCGGTTAACTGTGCGAAGTCCGCAAAGGTGACATCGACCGGGGTGAGGTCGGCACGCATATCACCAGCAGGCACGGCCACCTGCCCAATCACGGGGAATTCGACCGGCGCGCCGTCGATGTGTGTCGCATGCCAGTCGACCGCTTGCGTTTGGGGGTCTAGCAAAACGAGCAGCATATCGTATACGGTCGCACGGGCGGCATCGTCCGCCACGGGTACCTCGACATCATCGCAGATTACTTCGCCGGGCGTCCACACTTCGGCGTTGTAGTTGCCCAACCCCAGCACCGATGTGCGATCGGCGACGATGGCCCCGTCGCGCACAAACTTCAGCGAGAAGGCTGCGCCGCGCGTCGGTTCGGCCAGCACCTCCCAGCACAACCGCACGAAATGCTGATTATCATCGACCCAGATGCCT
Source organism: uncultured Anaerolineaceae bacterium (assembly GCA_964434365.1). GTDB lineage: Bacteria > Chloroflexota > Anaerolineae > Aggregatilineales > Phototrophicaceae > CAYSVE01. The sequence goes on from CAYSVE010000354.1 coordinate 1,647, forward strand.
GGCGTTTCGTACCCCAAAAAACGAATCGTTTCGTCGTAGTCGAAGACCGGCCCGGCGAGTTTGGTTGGGGCCGCGGGTTGCGTCACCGGGAAGTACGCCCGTTGGATGTTCAACGGTGTGCTAACCAACCCCGCCACCGCAAAGACCGTGCCAGCAATAGCCGAAAGATACAGTTCCAAACTGCGTGGTAGGTAACGGGCGAGTGTTGCCAGCCCGCCGACGACCGTCACGGCGAAGACGACATGCACCGGCAACAACAGCCGCCCCGTCACCGCGAAGATGACCCGGTAAAACCCAATGAACCCCGCGTACACGGCTACAAACGTCGCCAGCAGTACGAGTGCCTGCCGCCAATCGATACGTGGACGGAATACGCCGCCGATTAGCCCCAACCCCACGACGACGCTCAGCGTGGCATAGGTGATGGGGTGCATGAAGACGTTCGCATTCCCCAAACGCCCGATATAGCTGAGGTAGACGCCGGGTGTGCCGCGTAGCGTCGTCCACCAATCGAGCGGTGGATCGTAGTTGAGCGCTGGCAACACATGCGTCCCGGTGCCGATGGGGTCGCCGAAGGTGATGAGGCCGTAGGCCACCCACGCCCCGAAAAGCACCAGCACCGGAAGGCCAGTCGCCAGCCCATAGATGAACACCTGCCGGAACGGGTAATTTCGGCGAGACCAGTCGAGCAGCAGGGCGGTTCCGACACCCGCGCCCACGAGTAACACACTCACCTTGGCGAGGCCACCCAACCCGGCAATTACACCGATAACGACACCCCGCCGCACACTAAAGCCGAGGCGCAACGCGCGCAGTGTCACCCAAAGCGTGAGCGTGGTGAAGGCCGTCGCGCTGGAATCGTTGTTGAAGTAGCTACTCACATGGAGGAAAGTCGGCATAAATGCGAACACGATCACGGTTAGGACTCGCCAGCGCCGCCGCGTGAAGACCTCACTCGCGGCGCCGTAAGCGCCCACGACAGCCATGGCCCCGAAGAACGTGCTCACCAACCGAAGCGCTGCGAGGCCAGTTGGCGGGGGGGCCGGCAATATGTCGGCTTGCGGCACCGTTTGTAGGAAAACACGTTTGTTGTCATCCGGTCGTTGGGGGTCCACACCACCCAGCCACTGGTTATTGATGGTTCGGTAGTAGTAGTCGTAGACGTCGTCGCAGGCGATACGCGGAACACGCATTATGTTTAGCACAACAGCCCCGGCAACATAGGTCAGCGGCGGTTGACCGCTCTCCTGGCGGGTGCAGTTTGTGCGGTACGTCGCGCGCTCTGGCAGTTGACCTGTTTCGCGCAAGGCCATCACATACGCGACGTGCAGCGGTTCATCGCTTCCCTCCATTGGAGGGAAGGCCCGCGTTTGCCAGGCAGCGGTTGCAACGAACACCAATACAATGGTTAGAAAGCTCAAATTATGGCGCATAATGCCCCCCAGAATGCCGAGCGCCATTCTAGCAGAGGCCGTGCGCCTGTGCGTCCGTTGTGGTATTCTAGTCTGGGAATTAATTGGATGGATTACAGATGATCGGACGAAAGCTTCGCAAGCGCTACGAAATTCGGCGACACCTGGGGGACGGCGCAACGGCCACCGTTTACTTGGCGCTCGATACGCGCCTAGGGCGCGAAGTCGCGCTGAAGATTTTGTTGCCGCATGTACAGGACACAGCTCGTAAACGGTTCTTCCAGGAAGCTACGGCTGCTGCTCAACTGAACCATCCGAATATCATGTCTATCCACGACATCGACTCCGAAGGCGATATGCACTTCCTGGTCGTCGAATACGTCGAGGGTGTCGCCCTGTCGGAGTACATCCCCGCCTCACCCGATGTGCTGGTGGACCTCGGTGGGCAAATCGCACGGGCGTTGCAGTATGCCCACGACCGCCAGATTATCCACCGCGACATCAAACCGGCCAACATCCAGGTAACGCCAGAAGGCCAGGTGAAAATCATGGACCTCGGGCTGGCGCTCCCACGCGAGGCCAAGCGCGTAACGGCGCATGGGATGGTCATCGGCACGCCGGCGTACCTGTCGCCAGAGCAAGCGCAGGGCCTTAAGCTCGATCATCGCACCGATATTTACTCGTTGGGAATCGTACTCTACGAGATGGCGACGGGCCAACTGCCCTTCAATGCAGACGACATCGGCGCCTTGCTGCTGCAACAGGTGAAGCAAAAGCCACCGTCACCCCGTTCGATCGAGCCGTCGCTGCCCATGGGGCTGGAAAACGTCATCCTGAAGACGATGGAAAAAATGCCCGACCGGCGATACCAATCGTGCGCATCCCTTGCCGATGCCCTCGAAGCGGTGATTCGGCCAGCAAGCATCGAAACGGGCCTCATGCCCGACATCCCGACCGACGAAGAACCCACCAATCGTCGGCGTACGATTCGGTTGGTGATTGCCGACGACCACGCCCTGCTGCGTCGCACGTTAGTCAATTATCTCGAGGAGCAACGCGACGACATCGTCGTGATCGAAGAAGCGGGCGACGGCGATACCGCTTTGCGCCAAACCCTGAATTTACTGCCCGATGTGCTGCTGCTAGACCTGAACATGCCGGGCAAGCATGGCCTCGAAGTGCTTACCCGCGTTCGGCAGGAGGCATCGAGCGTGAAGGTTCTGGTGCTCACTGGGCGCGAGGAAGACTGGTACATCGTGCAGGCCCTGCGCAATGGTGCGAATGGCTACATGCTGAAAACCGGCGATACGAACGATCTTGTGGACGGCATCGTCAAGGTCTCGCAGGGGCAGTTGGTATTGGGTGAGGGTGTCGCCGAGAAGATGGTAGATGGTATGCTAGACCGCCGCAACGACCAGGCCAATGCCAAATCACTCACCGAAGCCGAACGGCAAATTCTGCTGTACGTCGCTGCTGGGCACGAAAACAACGATATTTCGCAGCGATTGCGCATGTCCATGCCCGTGTTGATCGAAACATTGGCACACGCGATGAACAAACTCGGTGCCAAGGACCGCCACTCCGCAGCCCTCAAGGCGATCCGCGATGGGTTGATCTCTCTAGACGACCTGCACGAACTCTAGGGATTAGAACTTTTGTACGCTTCTTATACACACCAACCCTCGATTGTGGTATGCTATAAGGGGTGCATTCCCCGGTAAACACTCCCGTACTCATACAGAGGTATACAAATGGGTTACGACGACGAGTACGAATACGAAGACGTCGAAGAGGATAATTACGACGAAGACTTCGACGGCAATGATCCTGATGATGAGGAAGTTGGTGCTTCGTCCCAGGCCAACCCTTTCAGCAAGCCGCCCTCAAGCGGTGGCAACCCGTTCGCGCGCCCGCGCAGCGGTGGCTCTGCGCTAAGCGGCAACAGTCCATTTAGCCGCCCATCCGGCAGCACGTCCTCGTTCAACCGACCATCATCCGGCGGCAGCAACTTGCCAGGCAGGCGTCCCGACACAGGGCCACTCGGCAGTAAAGACGATGACGACAGCGATAGTGGGCCACGACGCTTCCCGTCCCCGCCACCTCGCAGTGGTGGGTCGGTGTTCGGCGGCAAGCGTCCGGGTACAGGGCCACTCGGCAGCAACGATGATGACGACGACAAAGGAAGCCCGGAAGATCGGCTGGCTGAGCTGCGCAAGCGCCGCGAGGAACGCGAACGTGAGTTGCGTTCTGGCGGTGGTGGCACGACATTCGGTGCCCCGCGAAGCGGTGGTGGCACAACATTCGGTGCGCCACGCACAGGCGGCAGCAAACCCGAAGACCGCGACAAGCGCTCCTCGTCTGGGCGTTTACCAGGCTCGGTCGGGAGTAGTCGTCCCGGTACCGGCCCACTTGGCGGTGGCAAACGTCCCGGCACCGGGCCGCTCGGCGGCAAAAAGGACGATGACGACAAATCGAGTTCGTCTAGCCGTTTACCGGGTTCGTCAGGGCGTCCCGGTACTGGATCGCTGGGCGGCGGTAACCGACCCGGTACGGGACCGCTTGGTGGCAAAAGGGAAGACGATAAGAAACCCAGTCGTCCACTGGGCGGGGGTAGCCCGTTCGGTGCGAAGAAGGACGCAGACGCCAAAGGTGGCAAGCCCGCCGCTAGCAAAGATGCCGGAAAGGACGACGGCGGCGATAAGCCCTCACCGAGTGACCGCCTGAGTAACCTGCGTAGCCGCTTCGGGAATTTCGGCGGTGGTAAGGGCGAAGACGGCGACAAAGACAAGAAAATTGGCGATGGTGGCGATGGCCCGAGCATCCCGGGTGTAGCTGCCGCAGCCGGTGCCCTCGGTGGGCTGCGCGGACGCCTCCCGTTTGGTGGCGGTGGCGGCGACGGCAAAGAGGGCGACGGCAGCAAGAAACCGGCCAGTGGCAAAGGCGACGGTGGCGAGGGCAAGGCGGGCGGTTCGCCGCTCGGTGGCTTGAGGAATCGCCTACCTTTCGGTGGCGGTGATGATGGCGACAGCGGTAGCAAACCCGCCCCTTCGAGGCCAGCACCCTCAGGTGCACGGCCCGTCTCGGCGAGCGCACAGAGTGCTGCCCCCGCGAAACCTCGCTTCGGTAGCCGTGCCAAACCAGACACCCCCCCCGAAAAGAAGGCCGATGGCGGAGACGGTGGCGGTCTCGGCGGACGCCTGGCGGGCCTCACTGCGGGGATCCCGTTTTTGGGTGGTGGCGAAGCGGCGAAGCCCGCTTCAAAAACCGCGCGCCAGAGCAAAGCGCCGCGCGTACAAAACGCCGAAGGTGGCCTCTCGCTAGACCGCAAACTGGACATCCTCGGGGTGGGGTTGGTG
>CAYSVE010000355.1:0-6403 GCA_964434365.1 uncultured Anaerolineaceae bacterium
CGTGCCATTCGTGATCGAGACCGCCGCGCGCCTAGCGCTGGTTGCGCATGACGACCGGGCCTGGCGGCTCACCGTCGAGCCACGGCGTTCTCGGTGCCAGCGCAGGAGTCGCGTAGCACGTGCGCCGCAGCGCGCCACCGAGGTCGTCGATTTGTTGGATGTAAGCCTCAGCGCGCTCGATGATTTGCGTAGTCAGCGCCTCGATGGCATAGCTACCCGCTAACGGATCGACTGTATCGGCAGCGCCGGTTTCGTGCGCGATGATTTGCTGCGTGCGCAGCGCAATTTGCACGGCTTTCTCCGTCGGCAGCGCGAGGGCCTCGTCCATACCATTGGTGTGTAGCGACTGCGTGCCGCCGAGTACCGCCGCCATCGCCTGCAACGCCACGCGGACGATGTTGTTCTCTGGCTGTTGCGCGGTGAGGGTGCTACCCCCCGTTTGAGTGTGAAACTTGAGTGCCCAGCTCTTCGGGTTTTGTGCGCCGAATCGCTCTCGCATGATGCGTGCCCACAGCGTGCGCGCGGCACGGAACTTGGCGACCTCTTCGAGGAAGTGGTTGTGCGCATTGAAGAAAAACGACAACTGCGGCGCGAAGTCATCCACCGCGAGTCCACTATCGAGGGCGGCTTGCACGTAGGCGATGCCATTCGCCAGCGTAAACGCGACCTCCTGCACGGCGGTGCTGCCCGCCTCGCGGATGTGGTAGCCGCTGATGCTGATGGTGTTCCACAAGGGGACTCGCTGCTTGCAGTACGCGAATACGTCGGTAATCAAGCGCATGGAGGGGCCGGGCGGGTAAATGTAGGTACCACGCGCGATGTACTCTTTCAGAATGTCGTTCTGGATCGTGCCGCGCAGCTTGGGCGGGTCGACGCCCTGCTTTTTGCCCACAGCGATGTACATCGCCAGCAGCACCGCCGCTGGGGCATTGATGGTCATGCTCGTAGACACTTTATCCAGTGGAATGCCTTCGAACAGGCGCGCCATGTCGTCTAGACTACTGATGCTCACGCCCACTTTGCCTACCTCGCCGAGGGCCATCGGGTCATCGGCGTCGTAGCCTATCTGCGTCGGTAGGTCGAACGCAACCGACAGGCCGCTCTGGCCCTGGTCCAACAAAAAGCGATAGCGCGCATTCGACTCCTCTGCCGTCGCGTAGCCCGCATACTGGCGCATCGTCCACAGGCGACTGCGATACATGGTCGGCTGCACACCGCGCGTGAAGGGATACTCGCCGGGGAAGTTCGCCCCGGCTTCGGCTGGCAGGTCAGCAGCAGTGTACAGGCGCTCTAGCAGGATACCCGACGACGTTTCGAAAGCTTCTCGCCGCTCTGGAAAGCGATTGAGTACCGGTTGCACGCGGTCTTGCTCCCAGCGGGCCTTGGCTTCGATAAGTTGCTCGCGCCAGCGATCTTGTACGGTCATGGTTAGCCACCCATCGTGTCGCGCCAACTGTACTGCGGTTCGTAGCCCAGCACCTTGCGCGCTTTCTCGATGCTCAGCAGCGTTTCATGATCGCTGATATCCCCTTTGATGGGCACCTCAGGGTAAACCTCGGCGAGGAGTTCCTTGTTTGGGCGGGTCATGCAGGTGTCTGCTGCTGCGATGATGAAGTTCTCCGCGCCCGTAATGTCGGCTTCGAGTGCGAGGCGACAGCTTTGCGCGGTGTCGCGCGCGTCGACATAACCCCACAGGTTCCACTTTCGCGCGAGCGGGTCATCCTGCCAACCCAGGAAGTGCTTGTAGTCATTTGGCTCCATGACATTGCTGAAGCGCAGGCCGATGATCGGTATACCGCTCCACCGATTGAACTGGCGGGCCATCTCCTCCATCAACACTTTGCTCAGCGCATAGCTGGTCTCGGGGTACAGCGTGCACACCTCGTCGATGGGCGCATAGTCCGGTTTGGCGCGGTCGAAGGGCAGGCCGAGGGTGGTTTCGCTGGAAGCCCACACGATGCGCTTGTGCCCAGCATGAATCGCCGCATCGAATACGTTATACGTGCTGGTGATGTTCACGCGGAAAGTGACTTCCTCCGTGTGGCGTCTCGGCGCGGGGATGGCCGCAAGGTGCACGACTTGGTCGGCCATGCGCATGATCTCGACCGTTTCACCGTAGTTGGTTAGGTCGGCATTGAGGAATGTCCCCCCAAGGTCAGGCGGGGGGGGCGCAATATCGGTGTTGATGACCTCATAACCGTGCTTCAGCAAGTCTTTTACGGCGGCACGGCCCGCCTTGCCACTGCCGCCGGTCACAATTACTTTTTTCGTCATATGGTTTCGCTTTCGTTGAATGCGTCGGGCGACACGGTGCGTCCCGTAAAATTATCGAATGTTAGGTCGCGAAAGGTGAGGCTGAGGTGTGCTTTTACGTGTTTGAATAGGGTTGCGTAGCTGGCCGTCATGCGTGGGGCATCGCTTAGCTGCAAGCGAGCCACCATGTCGTTGACGGCCTGCACATCTGCGCCTTCGATTTCCACGAAGTTGCCAAAGGGCATCTCATCGAGCACAATTTCCGCACCATCGAGGGCGTAAGTCGTGCGGTACTTCTCGTAGATCATAGACGGCACGTAGCCCAACTGCCTCAAAATCGTGTCCATCGTGTCGTGGTCACTCACGCTGATCTCTGCCTCGAAGCGCTTGTGAACGCCCGCTTGCAGCGCAGTTTGGTCCTTGGGTGCTTTGTACGTCAGCCGAACGTCGGCATCGCGCCGCAGGCGAAGCACGGTGCCGGTGGCCTCCAGGGTGCCATTCTGGTCATCGTAACGGATGTTGCTTTCGAAAACGCGCGGCTTGGCCAGCGTCGCGCCCAGGGTTTTTAGTTTCTCCTCGACCGACGCCAGGGCCGGCACGAGCAACTTCACCTCGATTTCCATGTTATCTGCGTTGTCGCTCATCGCTGGGGAATCTCCCGTAGAGCTTGTGGAATATAGGTGTTCACTGCCTCGATAATGGGTATGTAGGGTGGCTTAGCACCGTACGGGGCGAGTATCACATCTTTGCTGAAGCCACTCGCAGCGCGCTCCACCAGCCACAGGTCGATGCCATAAGTTGGCAAGGATGCCTGATGCGACAGATGGTCGTAGCGTGCTTTCTGCAATGCCTGCATGAACTGCTTAAATGCCACGACATCCATCTCATCGTGGACTGTGGCGTAGGGTGCATGTTCGTACTGAATCGTGAGTGTAGGGTTACCAACGACACCCCGCGTAAGCGTCGCTACAGAGTTGTAGCAGCGCGCATCGTGATAGTGTACTGTGACCCGGTAAACCGCCTGCACCCCGGGCATCTGGGCGATAGTCGGCGTAGGGTCGGCACCGATTTGTGTTGCGATACTGCGCAGCAAATACCCCTGGTAGGCAGAGCCAGCATCCGTCATATTGGCCTCGGAAAGAATTTTTGCGCATGATTGTAGCACGTTGCTCATCAACAGAGGAAAGCTCATGTCAAAGATTAAGGTCGATCATCTGGCGGTTGTCGTCAGCGATATGGATGCCGCGCTCGCATTCTGGCGCGATGCACTTGGTTTGACGCTCGAAGCCACCGAGACCAACGCCGAAGAGGCTGTCGATGTGGCGTTTTTGCCCGTCGGTGAGTCGCGCATCGAGTTGTTGCAGCCCACCGACGACGAGAGTGGTATCGCGAAGTATCTCGCGAAGCGCGGGCCGGGGATGCATCACATCTGCCTTGCGGTAGAAGACATCGCCGTGACGATGGCACAGTTGGCCAAGGCCGGGGTGGAACTCATCAACGATACGCCCAAAACGCGCGATGATGGCACACGTTATGCGTTTGTTCATCCGCGCTCGACGGGTGGCGTGTTGCTCGAACTGTACGAGACGGCGAGCAGCCCCCACCACAACACCTGAAACTGTGGCAGTGCATACGTGTAGTAGTCGAAGAAATTGACAGCGCACAGGCCAACGAACGCGGCCATCAACACCGCACGCCAGGGGGATGGGGCCGCACCCTGCGCGCGCACAGCTGCGACAAACCCACTGCCGAGTGCAGTTAGCATTAGTGCCAGGCCGGGGATGCCGAGTTCGGTGAGTACGGCGAGGTACACGTTGTGGACGTAGTTCGCGCGCAGGTCCATATCGGTTTGGAGCAGGTAGTAACTCGCGCGCCACGGAAAATTGCCTATCCCGAAGCCGGTAAGCGGGGCCTCACGTGCGGCGCGCCATGCAAATTCCGTAAATACGCGTCGATCCACAACCGAGCGTTGCTCGGTGCCTTCGACGTCCCCAGCTTCGGTTGAACTCACGGATGCCAGGGTCGGGGTTGTGCGCACAATCAACAGCGGGCGGTATTGTACGATAAATACGCCCACAATGAACAACGCGGCCACAATCAATCCGCCGATCGGGGGTATGGGCGGGTCTCGACGTAAGTGCGGCCACAGAAATGCAAGTGCGGCGATTCCACCGACCATAAATGCTAACCACCCCCCACGGCTGAACGTCAGCAGGAGAGCGTATAAGCCCCCCGCGATGACGACAACGCCCATCCAGCGCAAGGCAGGGCGCTCTGCGAATAGTAGTGCGCCCCCGGCCAGCGTGCCAACGGCCAGGTATCCACCCACGTTGTTGGGGTGCGGTAGCAGCCCGTACGGACGCAGCCAGCGAAGCTCACCGGCGACGACCACACTCACGCCCGGTTTGGTAGGCCACAAGTTGAACTCACCAAGTGGGCCAAGCCCAATCGACTGCTGAGCGATGGCTTGCGCAACAATTATCGGGGTAAGGCAGGCTGTGCACACCGCGAGGACGACCACAACAGTACGAGGCGATGGACCGGCACAGGCAGTAGCCAACGCAAAAAGCACGACGACTCCCCACTGTAATGCACTCGTCTGGGCAACCTCTGGACGGTAGTTCACGCTCGTTGGTGGGAAGGTGGACATAAAGGCCCACCAACGCGATGCGAACGCCCACAGTGCAAGGAGCATCAAGCACAGTGCCCAGGTTGCCAGCAGGGGGTTTTGCCCGAAACCTTTCCAACCCGGCAAGCCCGTGAGCAGCCATGCGATCACCGTAAACAGCATGGGCAGCAAAATGACATACCGTGACACGTCGAGGGGGGCAAAAAAGGGCGGCGCAGAGGGTAAACGAAGCCACATCGGTACAAGGGCGAAGGTCACAAGTACCCCCGCCCTAACCAGCGTGGTTGCTTTAGTCTGCCTCAAAGCCGATCTTCGCGTGGGTGCCATCGCAGAAGGGTTTGGTGTGGCTGCCACCGCATCGGCAGAAGGCCCCCTCACCGCCGCTGACGGTGTTTTCACCATCTGCGCTGGTTATCGTAATCTCTCCCTCGAACACGACCGGGCCGTCCTGCATCGGGCGCAATACCAACCCGTTTTCGGTATCGGCGTTGGGTAAAATCGTTGCTGCGATGTCGCCGGTATCCTCGAAATCTGTCTTCAGGTGGCTGTTATCGCAGAAGGGCTTATGCTCGCTGGCCCCACACCGGCAGAGTGCCACACGGGTATCCTTAAGGATGAGATCGCCGTCATCACGGGAGATGGTGATGTCTCCGTGCACATACAGCGGCCCGTTTGCGACGATGTTGACGCTATTTTCGTCAGGGGTCGGTTCTTGCGCACCACCATCCTTACGCTCGAAGTGCAATGCACCCGTTGGACAGTGCATCACCGTGTCTGCGACGGTATCGGCGTCGGCATTGCTCGGTTGAATCCAAGGGCGTTTGCTGGTGTCGAACACGGCTGCCAGCCGGTTGACGCATTCCTTCGCATGGATGCACCGCTCGATTGTGTAGGTGACGTCGATGCCTTCACCGGTGTAGGTTTTTGTTTTCATGGTTGGCTCCATAGCATAAAACGTGATGAGCATAGCGCATCGTTTACGCGTTTCAGGGGCTTCTCATCGGTTATTTACTTGCTGCTGAGCCGCGAGTACGGTCTTACAGACAGATTGCCTCGCAATGTGTTATTTGCGGCTTCGGGATTGAGACGTGGTGGGGCATCCGGGTGATGTGGTACCTGAAAAGATGCCCGCACAAAGGTACAGGCCCATCACCATACGAAATCCGTCGATTAGCTCTCACCGGTTTTTGAGGTTGCTCTGCAACACATCTTGAGAATTAATTTAGAATAAGACCAGAAGAGCCAACGCAGGGTGAAAGTAATGGCAATCGACGTCAACTGGTACAACGACGAGCAGACAATTATTCTACACCGGTTTGAAGGGGCCTGGAGTTGGTCGGAGTTCCGCACCGCTGTCCACACAGCGTGGGAGATGATGGGTAGTGTAAGCCACCCAGAACGCATTCACTCGATTTTGGACCTGCGCGGAGGCAATACCCTGCCGAGCAACGATGCATTGCAGTATTCGCGGTATCTTGCTGTCAACCGTCCGCTGAATGGTGGCCTCATCGTTATCATTGC